>DASSOY010000063.1 GCA_035700025.1 Bacillales bacterium
GCCCCGAGCGCAGCCAAGCCTTTCATCGCTTTTTTCACCGTGTTTGGAATGTCATGCAATTTTAAATCAAGAAAAACGCCGTACCCTTGCTCCTTCAATTCCGTCACGATCGAAGGACCCGCTTGATAAAATAGCTCCATACCGACTTTCACTGACAACGAACGGTTTTCAAAAGGCTGAAGAAACGTACGAACGTGTTGGGCCCGAGGAAAATCGAGGGCTACAAAGACGCGGTTTTCGATTGTCCCCAGCTCCTTCCCGTCAATTCCGAGATGTGCTCGACACCGAGGCGATCGAGCCAACCAGGCAAAGCATCAATGATTTCCGGACAGACGAGCGGGTTGACGAAGTTGGCCGTTCCAACAGCAACCGCGCTTGCACCCGCCATAAAAAATTCGATGACATCCTCAGGCGACTGAATCCCGCCCATGCCGATAATCGGGATGGAGACTGCTTGGCTCACCTCATAAATCATTCGGATCGCCACCGGCTTGATCGCCGGTCCTGACAGACCGCCGCTCAAGTTCGCGAGAATCGGTTTGCCTGTTTTCAAATCAATACGCATGCCGAGCAGCGTATTGATCATCGACAAGCCGTCCGCGCCCGCTTGCTCGACCGCCAGCGCCACTGCTTTCACGTCGTCGGTGTTTGGCGACAATTTCACATAAAGCGGCAAATGCGACGCCTTCTTGACTCGTTCCGTCAGCTCTGCTGCAAGTTCCGGCTTCGTTCCGAAGGCAATCCCGCCCTCTTTCACGTTCGGGCAGGAAATATTCAGCTCAAGTGCGTTCACATTCGGCGCTTCGCTGATTTTTTTCGCCGTTTCGACGTAATCTTCCATTTGTGAGCCAGCGATATTCGCAAGGATCGGCACGTCGTATTTTTCCAGCCACGGGAGCTGTTCGGAGACAATTTTATCAACGCCGGGATTTTGCAATCCGATCGCATTCAACATGCCTGCAGCCGTTTCTGCTACGCGCGGTGTCGGATTGCCGAACCGCGGCTCTGCCGTCGCTGCTTTGACCGCGATTGCCCCGAGTTTGTTCAGATCGTAAAATTCCGCATACTCGCGGCCGAAGCCGAAACAACCGGAGGCCGGCATGACCGGATTTTTCATGTTCAATCCTGGAAGTTCAACCGCTAACCGATTCATAAAACCACCTCTCCGGCCGGAAACACCGGTCCGTCCTTGCAAACTTTCCGGTAATCCGCTCCAGTTTCGTCTCCTTGCACGTGAACGACACACGCCAGACACGCGCCAACGGCGCAGCCCATCCGCTGTTCAAGCGATAAGTACGCTTCTTTTCCTTCAGAAGCCTGCTCCAATGCCTTCAACATCGGTGTTGGTCCGCATGCGTACAGCAAATCATAATCGAATCCGTACTTGGTGATCGCGTCCGTCACAAAGCCTTTCAACCCGTGCGAACCGTCTACCGTCGTGACATACGTTTCGCCGAGCTCAGAAAATTTCTCTTCATAAAAAACTTCCGCTTTTGAAGAAAAGCCGAGGACGTGTTTCACTTCGACGCCGCGTGACTTGAGCTGCCGCGACAAGTAGTAAAGCGGCGGCACGCCGATCCCGCCGCCGACGAGCAACACTTTGCGGTGTTGCTCCGCCGGCGCAAGCGAGAAGCCGTTGCCGAGCGGACCGAGTAAATCCACGACGTCCCCCGGCCGCTTGGCAGCTAAATTCGACGTCCCAGCACCTTCGACGCGGTAAATGATCGTCACTTCCTGTTTGTTACGATCAACGTCAGCGATGCTGATCGGTCTTCTCAGGAGCGTTTCAAAGCTTCCGTCGGTCCGCAAGTGAACAAATTGTCCCGGGTTTGTCATTTCATCGACAACTTCCCCGTGGAGTTTCAACTCATAGATGCGATTGGCGATTTCGCGCTGCCCGGTGATACGGACCTCGGAAATTTTCATAATTTGACTCTCTCCTTGTGATCCACCTTTGGCATGCTTTCCATGCGGAACATCATCGATTCCAATACGCTCAACAACGCGTCAGCCGTATCTAACGATGTGAGACAGACAACACCGTTTTCGACAGACTCTCTGCGGATGCGGAATCCATCGCGGGCCGTCCGTTTTCCTTTCGTCATCGTGTTGACGACGAACTGTGCATCACCTTGGCGGATGGTTTCAAGCAAGGTCGGCTGTTCATTGCCAATTTTGTTGACCGTCGTTACCGGAATGCCTTGGGATTCGATAAAGCTTGCCGTTCCTTCCGTCGCAAGAATCCGGTAACCGATTTGATAAAATCGTTTGACGAGATCGAGCGCTTCCGGCTTGTCTTTATCAGCGACCGTGAACAACACGTTGCCGTAAGTCGGGATCTTCATTCCTGAAGCAATCAACCCTTTATAAAGCGCCTTTTCAAGCGTTAAGTCTCTGCCCATCACTTCACCGGTCGACTTCATCTCTGGTCCAAGCGTGATGTCTACGCTGCGCAGTTTAGCGAAGGAAAACACCGGCACTTTCACAAACACTTCGTCGCTTTCCGGCTGACAACCGGTTTCATAGCCGTAATCTTTTAACTTTTCACCGAGAATCGCTTTCGTCGCCAAGCTCGCCATCGGTACGCCGGTAATTTTACTCAAGAAAGGCACCGTGCGGCTCGAACGCGGGTTGACCTCAAGGACATAGACGTCATCTTTATGGATGACAAACTGAATGTTGAGCAATCCGACCGTGTTCAACCCTTTCGCAAGCGCGATCGTATGGTCAATTAATTTTTGCTTCACACTGTCTGACAAGCTTTGCGGCGGGTACACCGCGATCGAGTCACCGGAGTGTACGCCTGCGCGTTCGATGTGTTCCATGATGCCCGGAATGACGACCGTTTCCCCGTCGCAGATCGCGTCGACTTCGATTTCTTTCCCTGTCAAATAGCGGTCAATGAGCACCGGATGCTCCGGATTGACCTTTACCGCATTTTCCATGTACATCTTCAAGTCATTTTCATGATAGACGATTTCCATCGCCCGTCCACCGAGCACGTAAGAAGGTCTTACAAGCACGGGGTAGCCAATGTCTTCAGCAATCGCCAGCGCGCCTTCTTGCGAAGTTGCCGTTCTTCCGAGCGGCTGCGGCACCCCGAGCTGCTCCAACGTTTGTTCGAACAAGTCGCGGTTTTCCGCGCGGTCCATGTCCTCGAGCTTCGTGCCGAGAATTTTTACACCTCTTGCCGCGAGATCGGCCGCTAAGTTGATCGCTGTTTGACCGCCGAATTGCACGACAACGCCGAGCGGATTTTCGTGGCGAATGACGTTCATGACATCTTCAATCGTCAGCGGTTCGAAATACAGTTTGTCGGAAATACTGAAGTCCGTCGAAACCGTCTCCGGGTTGTTGTTAATGATGATCGATTCGTAACCGGCTTCTTTAATCGCCCAAACCGTGTGCACCGTTGCATAGTCGAATTCGATGCCTTGACCGATGCGAATCGGGCCGGAACCGAGTACAAGCACTTTCGGTTTATCCGTAATGACCGATTCATTTTCTTGTTCATACGTTCCGTAGTAGTAAGGGGTTTCGGATTCGAATTCGGCTGCACACGTATCTACCATTTTGAAGACCGGCTGAATGTCGTTTTCCACACGGAAGTTTTCAAGTTCGAGAATACTCCAGTCCCACAATTCCGCCAGTTTCGAATCGGAGAAGCCGAGACGTTTCGCATTCAGCAGCAAGTCCTTATCACCGACCGAAGCTTTCAACGCTTCTTCCAACTTTACGATGTCAAGCATTTTATCTAAGAAGAAACGATCAATCATCGTCCATTCCCAAATCGTTTCCACGCTCGTGCCGCGGCGCATGGCTTCGGCAATCATAAACAACCGTTGGTCGTCGGTCTTTTTAATTTCCGTTTCCAATTCAGCATCGGACAAGTCTTTGGCTTCTTCAAGTTCAAGGTGATGGACGCCCGCTTCAAGCGAACGGACCGCTTTCAAGAGCGATTCTTCGAAGTTTCGTCCGATCGCCATCACTTCACCCGTGGCTTTCATTTGTGTTCCGAGCTTCCGGTTCGCGGCATTAAACTTGTCAAACGGCCAGCGCGGAAATTTCGAAACAACATAGTCAAGTGCAGGTTCAAAGCTTGCATACGTCGTACCGGTAATCGGGTTGATTATTTCGTCAAGCGTATAGCCGACGGCGATCTTCGTCGCCATTTTCGCAATTGGATAACCGGTCGCTTTCGATGCGAGTGCAGAAGAGCGGCTTACCCGCGGATTCACTTCGATGATGTAGTATTGCGAACTGTCAGGATCGAGCGCCAATTGTACGTTACAACCGCCTTCGATACCAAGCGCGCGAATGACCCTCAAAGACGAGTTTCTAAGCATTTGATAGTCGCGATCGGAAAGGGTCTGACTCGGAGCGACGACGATCGAATCTCCTGTATGAACGCCGACAGGGTCGATGTTTTCCATGTTACACACAACGATCGCCTGATCGTTGGAATCCCGCATCACTTCATATTCGATTTCTTTGTAGCCGGCGATGCTTTTCTCAAGAAGCACTTGATTGACCGGGCTGTTTTTCAAGCCGCTTGCCACGATTTCTACGAGATCGTCTTCGTCGTAAACGATTCCGCCTCCCGTTCCTCCCAGCGTGTAAGCCGGACGAACGATCACCGGATAGCCAATTTTATCAACGAACCGTCTTGCCTCTTCTAAGTTATGCACGATGTCGCTTTCGCACACCGGCTCACCGAGTTCGTTCATGAGGGAACGGAAAGCTTCGCGGTCTTCCGCTTGTTGAATCGAATTCAAGTTCGACCCGAGAAATTCGACACCGTGTTCTTCCAAGACGCCGCTTTCGGCTAACTCTACTGCAAGGTTTAGGCCGGTTTGTCCACCGAGCGTTGCAAGCAAACCTTCCGGTTTTTCTTTACGGATGATTCTTGTCACAAATTCTAATGTTAGCGGTTCGATATAAACTTCATCTGCCATCGCCGAATCGGTCATAATTGTCGCCGGATTCGAGTTGACTAATACAACGTGATACCCTTCTTCTTTCAAGGCGCGGCACGCTTGTGTTCCCGCGTAGTCAAATTCCGCCGCTTGGCCGATGATAATCGGTCCTGAGCCAATCACCAAAATTTTATTAAGATCCGTACGTTTAGGCATGTTGCAACCCTTCCTTCCTGCTGTTTTCCATCAATTCCATGAACTGTTCAAACAAAGGATTGGCGTCTTCCGGCCCCGGAGATGCTTCCGGATGATATTGAATGCTGAAAGCCGGATAGTCCAAGTGGCGCAAGCCTTCGATCGTGCCGTCGTTGACCGCTTCGTGAGTCGCTTCCAGACGCGTGCCAATGAGTGATTCTTCGTCCACCGTGTAGCCATGGTTTTGTGAAGTGATTGCAATTGTCCCGGCTTTAATGTCTCTTACCGGATGGTTGACCCCGCGATGACCGAATTTCATTTTTCTCGTATTCGCGCCGCAAGCCAGAGCAAGCAATTGATGCCCAAGACAGATGCCGAATACCGGGAATTTGCCGAGAATCGCTTTTAACGTTTCAATTGCCTGCGGGACGTCTTTCGGATCCCCGGGGCCGTTGGAAAGCAAGACACCGTCGGGATTTAAGCGGATAATTTCTTCCGGCTTCGTATCATATGGAACAACGATCATGTCGCATCCGCGAAGAATACATTCACGCATAATGCCGTTTTTCGCACCGAAGTCGATCATCACAACACGCTTTCCGCGTCCCGGAAGGGCATAAGAGTTTTTCGTTGAGACCCGGCTTACTTGATCGTGCGGAAAATCGGTTTCCCGCAGATGGCGAATCACTTCGTCAGGGTTGACGTCTGCGGAGCAAATTTTACCTTTCAACGTGCCGTGAATGCGAATCTTTCTCGTTAACATTCTTGTATCGATGCCTTCAAGGCCGGGAATGTCTTTCGCTTTTAAAAGTTCATCGAGCGTGGATTGCATTTGCCAATGGCTCGGCTTTTTCGCTGCTTCTTTCACGATCACACCGTGGATGGCTGGTTCGATCGACTCGAAGTCGTCGCGGTTAATGCCATAGTTTCCGATTAATGGATAAGTAAAAGTTACGATTTGTGCGCAGTAGGACGGATCTGACAAAGTTTCCTGATAACCAGTCATGCCGGTCGTAAACACAACTTCGCCTTCCGTATCTCTCTCGCTGCCAAACCCATTGCCGACAAATACACTGCCGTCTTCCAAAATCAGTTGCCGTTTCATACGCGGACGCTCCCTTTTTCAGAAATGATGTTGCCTTCTAAGATTGTCATCACCGGCCAGCCTTTACATGTCCAACCGGTAAAAGGTGTATTTTTACCTTTCGATTGAAAGTCGATCGTCTTAATGGATTTTTCAAGAGTTAAGTCAAGTACCGTAAGATCTGCGATCGCGCCTTCTTCCAGCCGTCCGTAAGGCAATCCGAATGCTTCGGAAGGTTTGATCGTCATAAAATCGATCAGCTGTTTCAAGGTAAGAACGCCTTTTTCCACAAGATGCGTATATAAAAGCGGGAACGACGTTTCCAGGCCGACAATTCCGAACGGACATGTTTCAATGCCTGCCGCCTTCTCCTCGTCCGTATGCGGCGCATGATCGGTAGCGATACAGTCAATCGTGCCATCAAGCAGTCCTTCAATCAACGCTTGTTTGTCCTCGTTCGCTCTCAGCGGCGGATTCATTTTGAAGTTTGGATCCGTTCCCGGAATTTCGTCGTCACTGAGTACCAAATGGTGAGGTGTCACTTCCGCCGTGACATGAATGCCGGCGCGCTTCGCATCGCGGATGACGCGAACAGATTCTTTTGTGCTCACGTGACATACGTGATAGTGTGCGCCGGCGGCTTCGGCAAGTAAAACATCGCGGGCGATGTGCACCGATTCGCACACGGATGGTATGCCGCGCAAGCCGTGTTTTTCGGCAAAAGTGCCTTCGTGCACACATCCGCCGTTAATGAGCGAGTTTTCTTCGCAATGGGCGACGATGGCTTTTCCTGCAGCAGCCGCTTTTTTCATCGCTTCCAGCATCATCCCGGCATCTTGTACACCGACACCGTCGTCGGAAAAAGCGAATACGTTGTCGCTGAGCGCAGCAAAGTCGACGAGTTCGCTTCCTTTTTCCGCCTGAGAAATTGAAGCGTAAGGCAGGACACGAATGACGGCATCTTTCGCGATACGTTGTTGCAAATCTGTGATTTTTTCGACATCGTCAGGGACCGGATTCGTATTCGGCATCGGCATAATCGTTGTATAACCGCCGTTTGCCGCTGCCCGCGTGCCGGTCGCGATCGTTTCCTTATGTTCACCGCCAGGCTCTCTTAAATGAACATGGACATCAACAAATCCCGGGGCGATCCGTTTGCCTTCTAAGTCAACGACTTGATGGTTACTCGCGTCGATGTTGTCTGCGATTCTCGCAATCTTTCCATCTTCCAACAACACATCGCTTTTGACAGTTTCTCCTTGCTCATTGAACCGCTTGCCGTTTTTCAATAACAATCCCATTCGAGCTCTCCTCTCCTTGTTGAAGTGCCCATTCGAGCACAGCCATACGCACCGCTACACCGTTTCTCATTTGATGAAAGATCCGTGAGCGTTCGCATTCTACGAGTTCACTTGCAATTTCTACATCTCTGTTAAAAGGCGCCGGATGCATGATAATGCTCGTCGATTTCATCCGTTTTGCCCGTTCGATCGTCAATCCGTAAGTCTCGTGATATTGTTCTTTCGTCATTTGCATTTTCTCGCCGTGACGCTCGTGTTGAATGCGGAGCATCATCAACACGTCCGCTTGTTCAACGGCCTCATCAAAAGGAACAAAAGTACCGTCGGGAATCGATTCATCGAACCACGCTTCCGGTCCGGAAAAGATGACATTAGCTCCCATCCTTTTCAAGACGCTGGCGTTTGAACGAGCCACTCGGCTATGCCTTACATCACCGGCAATGACCACATTCAACCCTTGCAAGACGAGAAACTCTTGCTGCATCGTCAAGACGTCAAGCAAAGATTGCGTAGGATGATTCCCGCAGCCGTCACCGGCATTCAAAATCGGAATGTGGACCCGGTCCGCAAGGTCGTCGAAATAACGATCTTGCGAGTGGCGAATGACGATCGCTTTTACACCAATCTCTTCAAGCAACCGGATCGTGTCGTATAAGCTTTCGCCTTTTTGGATGCTCGATGTTTGTTGATCGAGATTGAGCACCTCAAGCCCGAGTCTTTTCTCCGCAACCTCGAAGCTTAACTTCGTTCGCGTGCTTGGTTCGAAAAACATGTTGCAGACAAAGGTTTGCTCCTTGAGGGCAACCGAACGGCCTTTCGAAATTTGTTCAGCATTGTTGAGCAGTTTTTCTATGGTTGCGAGCGGCAATTCATCCATTGTCAACAAATGATTCACGGACGATTCCTCCTTATTACTAAAAAAACTCTTTGCCTGCTGGCAAAGAGTTAGACGACGCCTGTATTTGCATACACCGCGTGCGTACAAAGCCTTGCCAGCCTCACAGGACCGGTTTAAAGGACTATTTATTCCGAATGCTCACTTGATCGATTGAATCCATTTCCTTTACTTCTACAACGATGGTTTCGTCTTTCGATGTCGGTACGTTTTTTCCAACGAAATCCGGGCGAATCGGCAACTCGCGATGACCGCGGTCGACGAGCACGGCCAGTTGAATTCTCGCCGGCCGGCCGCGGTCGATGAGCGCGTCGAGGGCAGCCCGAACCGTACGGCCGGTAAACAAGACGTCGTCGACGAGTACGACATTTTTGTCAGCGACTTCAAACGGAATGTCGGTTCCTTTCAGTTCTGGTTCCGATTCATCCCACTTCTTCGTCAAATCGTCACGATACAGTGTAATGTCGATTTCTCCGACGGAGACAGCAGCACCTTCAATTTGTTCGATTTTGTCCGCAATGCGCCGAGCCAAGTAAATGCCGCGTGTTTTCACACCGACGAGAACAATGTCCTCAATTCCGCGGTTGTTTTCGATAATCTCGTGTGAAATGCGCGTCAGCGCTCGTCGGATCGCTTGTTCGTCTAATAGGATCTTGGAAATACGATCACCCCATCAAGGGAAACGCGGCTCATGCACTATCCAATTTGGCGGCGTTTGCCTTCGTTTCCATTATCGGCCGACGGTTTCATGCCGCCGACGCCATTCGGTTGCTTGACTACTGCGAGACAAGATCAAAAAATCCTCCCGCCGCAGGCGAAAGGATTTGGACATACGTGTACCATCTATATGTCGCTCCTTCTCAGCCTCACGGGACTGCAGTTAAAGGATCTTTCATTTCATTCCATTTCTATTGTTGATTATCACAGAGTTGGACGCAAGTGTCAAGGGACAATCACCCTTTTTTGAACCGTTTTCGCTTTTTCTTCTCTCTTCGAGGCGGCAATGACACCTTTTCCGTATCTCCGCCGTCGACGGCAGTAGAACGTTCACCTGTTTGATCCACTTGTTGCTCAATCGCTTTCACTAATTCAAGCAAACGTGCATATTTCTTTTCGTCCTTCTGATGCAGCGCTTCGCGTTCGATCCGTTTGCGCAGGCAGGAAATGTCTGTTTCGATCGACCGATCTGCAAAACCGTCGGCTTCGCATGACGAAGCCAGTTCCTTGCCCGCCAGCCATTGCAAAAGCTTCCGCTGGTTTTCGTCAATCTCCACTGTCTTTTCGTACATTTCCCCGAAAAACAACGAAGCGAATCCGCGCCGCAACTGCTTCTCTCTTTTTTTGTATTCGTCATACAGCATAAACACTACGTAAATCAAACAAAACGAAAGCAGAAAATAAAACCCTTGTTTGCTGCTTAAAAATAAAATCGGATAGCCGAGCCAGTGGAACGATTTTCCGGCGATGCCCATGATATCTTCCGGCAAAACGGTAAACGGATCTTGTCCGCCGTTGTGATCCCCCTTGATGCGAAATTGCAACTGTCCGTTTACTTGCTTCTTTTCTACGACCCGGTGAATGATCGTCTCTGGATAACTTTTGAATCGATTTCTGACGGATTCGGGAACGTGAACGACAATGACGTCACCCTTTTGAACCTTTTCAGGAGAAACCGGTTCGACCCAAACGAGATCACCGACGCGAAAAGTCGGAATCATGCTCGTGCTCGGAATCGCTGCGAACGGCGGGGTTCCGAACTGAAAATAAAGGATGACGGCTCCCCAACCGGCCAAAAACAAGAATGTCGTTATTCTTCCAAACGCTTTCATCGCTACAGCCCCTGTATACCGATCGTGGAAAAAAGCGGCGATCCCATCGTCGCCGCTTCTTTACATTCTTACCATACAATGAAATTGTAATTGGTTCAATTGCTTTTGCTGCCCCGGAGGCAACGAACCGGCAGGACTTACATAGGACGCAATGATGTATAATGTCGTATTGCCAGGCACAATTTTGCCAGGCATGAGAATGCCTGTTGCTTTTGTTCGATTCAAATGAACCATCGCTTTGTCCGCAGTAAACTTCTTCAGCGCCGTTCCATCGTCGAGAATAAGGTCGGCCGCTGATGCGTCGACAATCGGATAATAGACGCCGACGTCCATCCACCAATTGGATTTCACGAGGTTCGTCTCACCGTTAGCTTGAACGAAATTAGTCGCGCTCAAATAAATTTGTGCCAATTCGCTGTAACGCTCATTGCCGAGTTCGATTTTGTACAGCGGGATGCCGGCAATCTTCTGCGGTCTCCCCTTATGAACGTCGAATGCGCTGCCGTCGACTATCGAAGTGATCGCCGCCGCTTTGCCGCCAGGCAGCGCGCTGTCCGTCGTAATGTGCAGCTGCAACAGTTGAGATGTGAACGCCCAACTGACGAACGATAAGGAGAATACAGCGGTGACTGACAGGAGAAACATTTTTTTCTTCGTCACCTTCATTACGTTCAACACCTATCGAATTTCGACGTAATATTCAGGCGACAAGCTCGATCCGTCCGTCGTTGCTGTAGAAATGCAGTAGAAGCTGCCGCTGTCGATGCTGATGGAGTATAAATCATACGTGTCATTGATCGTGAACGAAACGTAGCCGTTGGCCAATGTCAAGACGCTCGGTTCGGACAAAACATCTGTCCAGACCGTGTCTTCCGTATTTTTCCCGTAAATGTTAATTTTCAGATTCAAATAGCTGTAGTCGTTGGCAAGCGCGGCCGCGTTGCTTAAATAAAGGGTTCCGTAAATATCGCCTGTCGCCCCTGCGCTTCTGTCAATGATGTACAAGTCGCCGGATCCGGTCGTTCCGGACGTATTTACGGCAGGTTGCCAACTAGAAAAATCTACGGTGCCGTAGTTACCTGCGCCCGCGACTGCTTGTGTAACGTCTGCAAACCCTGTTGAAGACACTGTGACCGTCTTTGTCGCTTGCGTGCTCGCGTAGTTAATCCCGGTAATCGCCAGCGCCGTTACCACAGCCAACACAAAAAACAGTTTTCGTTTCAATGAAAGTCCCCTCTTTCTCAATGTGATCGAAAGAGGCCGGTTGCACTACTCGCTCCAATGCGCCCTGTAAGTGCCCAAATAAAGACGCAGTTTCATCGCTCCCTCGACTATCCTCCTTATATTACCAAAAAGTTACGACGAAAGTACTAAGATGTTACTCCTATTATAATCTTATGAGTCTATTAATACAACCGAAAATAACGTAAAGTTTTGTAAAAATCGCAAGTTTTACGCGAATCGTTCATAATTGCCGCAGCGCTTCCGTCATTGTTTTCGGCATTTCCGCCTCAAATCGCATCTGTTCCCCGGTTGCCGGATGCTCGAAACCAAGAACTGCTGCATGCAACGCCTGACCCGGGAGCGGCAGCGATTTTCGGGGTCCGTATTTTGGATCCGCCGCCACTGGATGGCCAATGAAGTGCATATGTACCCGAATCTGGTGCGTCCGCCCGGTTTCCAGCCTGCATTCAACGAACGTATAGCGATCGAAGCGTTCCAACACCGTAAAATGTGTCACTGCCTGAACGCTGTTTTTATCGGTGACCGCCATTTTTTTTCGGTCCTTTTCATCCCTGCCGATCGGCGCGTCGATTTTTCCATGATCGTGTTTCAACACGCCGTGGACAATTGCTTTGTATGTTCGTTCGATCGTTTTCGCTTTCAATTGTTCTGACAAACACTTGTGAGCACGGTCATTCTTCGCAACGACCAACAAGCCGGACGTGTCTTTATCGATGCGGTGAACAATTCCTGGTCGGATCGTTCCGTTTATGCCCGATAAATCGCGGCAATGGTACAGGAGCGCATTTACGAGCGTGCCCGTTTCATGTCCGGGAGCAGGATGAACGACCATGCCTTGCGGCTTGTTGACGACGATGACGTCTTCGTCTTCGTATACAATATCGAGCGGTATCGGTTCTGCAACAACTTCCAGCGGTTCCGGATCGCGAACAGAAACTTCGACGACGTCTTCTGCTTGAATTTTATAATTCGCTTTCACCGTCTTCCCGTTCACTTTCACGGCCCCGTCTTTGATCCATTGCTGTACTTGAGAACGTGTCCAATCTTCGATGGCAGCGAGCCATTTGTCAATCCTCGTCCCGTCTTGTTGCAAATCAACGGTTCGTGTATGAATCTCCATGAGTGCTCCCTTTCTTCGCATCCGCGAGCGTATGTATGAAAATTAAAGCAACCCCGATACACAGGCTCGAATCGGCCACATTGAAAATCGGAAAGTTGATGATCGAAACGTAAATGAAATCGACGACTTCCCCGCGCCAGAGCCGATCGATAAAATTCCCGACTGCCCCTCCGAGCACCAGCCCGAGCGCAATGCCGAGAAGCGGCTGTTTCCGGCCTTGCGTTTGCAAATAATAAATGACTCCAATAACGACCACGACGGTAATGATATAAAATAACCACATTCGTCCTTGCAAAATGCCGAAGGCGGCCCCCCGGTTTCGATGCGAGGTGATCGACAAAACACCCGTCCATACCGGAATGCTTTCACCGATTTCCATCTTCGCCGCGACGAGCCACTTCGTCCATTGATCGAGAAGGATGACCGCGACGGCCAATATATAATAACGCACGTTTTCTCCTCCATTTCCTTCGATGTACGCTATGAATTTTATCACAGCGCACACGAGAGAACAAAATAAGGAGAGCATGCGCCCTCCTTATCGGTCTTCGAGCTTTTCGTCCTCTTCGTTCGCATTTTCCTGATTCATCCATTGGTCATACTGGATGTTTCGTTGAAAATGAACGTTTTCGTCTCCTTTGTACCCGTCGATGCCCGTCGATCCAATCGCTTCGACGGGCGTCACGTAACCGAGTCCGTCTTCATTATCGATCAGCGATGAATCTTCATACGTCATGCTGTTCTCATTGGCGCGTGCCGCTTGGAAATATGCGTTTTGCTCATTGTATTCCGTTTCCCGGCTACCGGTATAATACTCTTTTTCCATGTTGCGCAAGACGTCTTCTTCAACGGGACGATAGTCGGACACGAGGCTCGGAGCCGCCTCCACAATCGTTCGTGCGGTTGGGATCGCTTGTAAACGTTCCAATGGGATGCGTTTGCCAGTTGCCTCGCATATCCCGTAAGTGCCGGCATCCATTTTTTTCAGCGCAACATTGACATCGCGCAGTTCTTCCCGCACTTGATTCAACAAGGCCCAATCTTTTTCCCTTTCGAAAACCGCGGTTGCTTCGTCAGCAGGATGATTGTCGTATTGCGATAATTCCCCGGATGATTGCGACGATGCGAATGGAACGGATAAGCCGAAATCGGCGCCGCCGTGAAGGCGTTTTTCCGACTCGCGTTTCCGTTCCAACAAATCCTGCCTGATGGACTCATAAGGATCCATTTAGCACATTCCTCCCTTGACATCCGCCGTACGCTTAGTTTCACCCGCGAGACAAGGAGTTAGACAAGTAATCATTTTCCACATGCGAAAGCGCCCGTTCTTTGACGAGCGCTTATCGGACTTAATAATATGCAGCTACGGTTGTTGCGCAATCCGTGCAAAGTTCCGGATGTTTCGAATCTTTGCCGACCGATTTCTTGATGTTCCAGCACCGTTCGCACGTCTTCCCTTGTGCGGTTTCGACTAAGACAGCCGTATGGTGATACGTTTTCGCTTCAGCCGGAGCTTCACTTTTTCTACCGTCGATGTTCACTTGCGACACGATAAACAGTTGTTCCAAACCGGTCACCGTTTCAAGCAAGCGGTGCGTATCCTCGTCGGGGTACACGGTCACGGCCGCCTCCAGCGATTTGCCGATTCGTTTTTCATTGCGCGCTTCTTCCAGCGCTTTAAGGACTTCGTCCCTTACTTCCGTAAATCGATCCCATTTCCCTTTTAATGCTTCAGCACCGTCAATGGCCAACGGTTCGGGAAAATCGGTCAAATGTACGCTTTCCGCCCGGTCTCCAGGGAGATAAGACCAAACTTCTTCGGTCGTGTGCGGAATGATGGGCGCGAGCATTTTCGTCATCGCCACTAATGTTTCGTAAATGACCGTTTGCATGCCGCGGCGGCGCGGATCGTTTTTCGGCTTTGTATAAAGCGTATCTTTCGCGACATCAAGATAATAAGAACTCATCTCGATCGTGCAGTAATTGTGAGCCGCGTTATAAACGGTTGAAAACTGGTACTCGCTGTAGCCTTTTTTGACGCGTTCGATCAAGCGATTTAAATTGACGAGCATGTAACGGTCGAATTCATTCAACTCACGGACAGCAACCCGATCTTTATCGGGATTGAAATCGTGCAAATTGCCGAGCATGAACCGGAACGTGTTGCGAATCTTGCGGTACGTTTCCGAAACTTGCTTTAAAATTTCATCCGACACACGGGCGTCCGCTTGATAATCGACGGAAGATACCCACAATCGGATAATATCGGCGCCGAGCTGTTTCATTACCTTGATCGGATCGATCACGTTGCCGAGCGATTTGCTCATTTTATGCCCTTCGCCGTCAAGCGCAAAACCGTGACTGATGATTTGCTTGTACGGCGCTTCGCCGGTAACAGCCACGGACGTCGACAACGACGAATTGAACCAGCCGCGGTATTGGTCGGAACCTTCCAAGTAAACGTCCGCCGGTCGTCTTAAATCGTCTCGTTGCTTCAACACCGCTTGGTGGGAAGAACCGGAATCGAACCACACATCCATGATGTCGACTTCTTTCGCAAACTTTCCGTTCGGACTGTGTTCAGACACGAATCCTTCCGGAAGCAAATCTTTCGCGTCCCACTCAAACCAAATGTTCGACCCGTGCTTTCGGAACAATTCGGATACGTGTTCGATCGTTTCGTCCGTAATGATCGGTTCACCGTCTTCCCCGTAAAACGCAGGGATCGGCACGCCCCAAACGCGTTGACGGGAAATGCACCAATCTTCGCGATCTTTCACCATGTTATGAAGGCGAATTTCGCCCCATTTCGGATGCCATTCGACTCGTTCGATTGCATTGAGAATTTGCTCGCGAAAATCTTTGATCGAAGCAAACCATTGTTCCGTGGCGCGGAAAATAACCGGTTTTTTCGTACGCCAATCGTGCGGGTACGAGTGTGTAATGAATTCAAGTTTCAACAACGCGCCTTTTTCGTCAAGCGCTTCCGTGATCGGCTTGTTCGCTTTATCGTAAAACAAACCGGCAAAGCCTGGCGCTTCTTCAGTCATGATCCCTTTTTCATCAACGGGACACAGGACCTCCAAGTTGTACTTTTTGCCGACGATAAAGTCATCGGCCCCGTGACCTGGCGCGGTATGAACCGCACCGGTTCCGGCATCCAACGTGACGTGTTCACCTAAAATGACGAGTGATTCACGGTCGTAAAGCGGATGTTTCGTCGTCACGAATTCCAGTTCTTTCCCTTTAACTGTTTTTTCAACGGTGGCGTTTTCCCACTCGAACATGGTTTGCAAAGGCTCCAACAATTCGGAAGCGACGACATATTTTTTACCGGCAACCGCTACGACGCTGTATTCGAAATCCGGGTGCACGCTGATCGCGACGTTTGCCGGAATCGTCCACGGCGTCGTCGTCCAAATGATGATCGATTCATCCCCGTCAAGGACACCATTTCCGTCAACGACATCAAAAGCGACATAAATCGAAGGCGAGCGTACGTCTTTATACTCAATCTCGGCTTCCGCAAGCGCCGACTCCGAAGACGGCGACCAATAAATCGATTTTTTGTCTTTATAAATGTAGCCTTTTTTCGCCATCTCGCCGAAAACTTTAATTTGTTCGGCTTCGTAATCGTTCGTCAGCGTAACATAAGGATTTTCCCAGTCCCCTCTTACCCCGAGCCGCTTAAATTGCGTCCGCTGCCGGTCGATTTGCTCGATCGCGTATTCAGCGCACATCTTGCGAAATTCGGCAACGCTCAACGATTTCCGGTCCACGCCTTTTTTCGCCAGCTGCTGTTCAATCGGCAACCCGTGCGTATCCCATCCGGGAACATACGGCGCGTGATAACCACTCATCGATTTGAATCGGACGATGATGTCCTTCAAAATTTTGTTTTCGGCATGACCGATATGAATGTCGCCGTTCGCATACGGCGGTCCGTCATGCAAAATGAACATCGGCCGCTCTTTCGTGCGCTGGAGCTCTTTTTCGTACAACTGTTCTTTTTCCCAGCGCGCCTGCATTTCCGGTTCCTTGTTTGGCAAATTGCCGCGCATCGGAAAATCCGTTTTCGGCATCAACAACGTTTTTTTATAGTCCATCAGACGGCCTCCTACTGATTATTTCTTAGTTCATGGCATGGTCCGTGAAATACAGCATATAAAAAACCTTCTCGTCGAAAGGGACGAGAAGGTTACCCGCGGTACCACCCTGATAGGTAAAACGAACGTTTACCCGCTTTTCGCTCGTAACGTGAACGACCCGCCGAAGCCTACGTATTTCGGTTCGGAACTCGAGGGTGATGTTCCCGCACGCATCGACTTCCGGGCTTTCACCCTTTCCCGGATCGCTGATAGTGAGCGGCGTGGGGACGCGTCCCTGTCACAGTCTTTGCAACGTCATAACTAAATTTTATTATATGAAAACGAACGAAAAAAATCAATCCGCCTTCGACGATGCTATTCAATTCTTTCGTAATTTTCATCGCTGCCGACAACATCTTCTTGCTTCATCGATTCGGCCAGTTTGTCCCAATCGCCGTCATCCAGCATCTCCAATTGCGCTTCGACGAGCATGCGGAAACGGGTGCGGTAAACTTTCGACTGCTTTTTCAACTCTTCGATTTCGAGCGCGATTTTCCTCGATTTCGCCAACGCCTCGTTAATAATTCGGTCGGCGTTCTTCTCAGCCTCTTTAATAATCAATTTGCCTTCCTTCGACGCGTTGTTTTTCACTTCTTCGGCCGTTTCTTGCGCCACAAGAATCGATTTGTTCAACGTGTTTTCGATGTCCGAAAAATGCTTCAGCTTTGCGTTAAGCTCGTCCACCTTTTGTTCCAATTGCTTTTTCTCGCGAATGACGCCTTCGTAATCTTTGATGACTTGATCCAGAAAATCGTTCACTTCGTCTTCGTCAAAGCCGCGAAAACCTCTGGAAAATTCTTTATTGTGAATGTCGAGCGGTGTCAATGCCATGCTCTCCACCTCCGTACTGTTGTTATGTTTAACGTTCGACATGCTTAGAGGGAATTCCTTCTTTTACGCCGAATCTTCTTCCGCTTCCCCGACAACCACTTTCCATTTCCCTTTTTTCGTTCTTCCCTCGATCTCGAAAAGTTTGCTTCTGCCGCGGCCGCGTACTGAAAGCTCGTCCCCCTCTTCGAGCAGGAACGACGCTTGTTCGGTCACCTTCCAATTGACCTTCACACGCCCTTTTTCGATTAACGGGGCGACTTTTGATCGCGGCAATCGATAAATTTCAGCCAGCACCGTATCAAGGCGCAGCGAGGAAACCGTGCCGGTTTTCTTTTTCCACCGTTTTTCCACGCGCAGCCCTTGTTCAAACGACTGTTCTTTCAATTCGACGGGAAAACGGCCGACTTCCGACAAGTTCATGCGTATGTAGGCAGCCACTTCTTCTGCAGCAACGAACTGGACATCGCCGTCCTTAAAAAGAAGATCCCCGAACTTGCTTCGCTTCAAGCCGAGGCTCATCAATGCGCCAAGAAGGTCGCGATGCTTGACGGAGGCGAATTTCCGGGGGTATTCGACAGAAAACAGGACAAGACCATGATCCCGTTCTTGAGGCGGATGGTAAGGCGGGAGCACGAGCAACCGTTTTCGTTCACTGTTCGGAACGCCGCCGTTCCAATCGAGTTCCAAATCATCATCGCTTCCGATCAACGATTGGACAATCCTTTGTTCACGCGGATTCAAAAAATCGGTACGTTTCGGGACGAACGTTTCTTTCACCGCCGCTTTCCAATCCGTCACCTCGTCAATAAACGGCTTTTCCTCACTTCGAAAATGCTGATACACGTCCATGCGGCATCATCCTTAATAAAAAAACGTGAACAGAAAATGAACGCCGCGGGGCACAAGCCAATTTAAGACGATAAAAGCGACGATCGGCGAGAAATCAATCATGCCGACTGGAGGAATGAACCGTCTAAACGGCTCCAAGTAAGGCTCCGAAAGCGAAGCGATGAATCGCCCGAACGAAGAATCCCGCGCGTTTGGAACCCAAGACATCAAAATGTAAATGATCAAGATCCACGTATAAATTTGGATCGCCCACATAATGATCGTTTCAATTGAACTAAGCATTGTCAACCACACTACCTTTCTTCTCCGCAAGAGAATCAGAAATGACGCCGGACACGTCGATGGTTTCGGGCGTGCATAAAAATGTGAGCGGACCGAGCTTTTGCATCGTTCCGTCGATAGCGTAAACGGTCCCGCTTAAAAAATCGATCATCCGCTTCGCCTCCGAGGACGCAGCTTTTTGAAAATTCATGACGACGGCGCGGTGATTTTTCAATTCGTCGGCGATCGTCTGCACCTCGGCAAAAGCTTTCGGCTCCTTCAACAGAAGACGTGAATTTCGTGAATTTCGATGAACGCTTTTTAAGCTCACGACGTTATGCCTGTCCGAATTCGGCTCTTCTTGAAATGACCCGTCATCGTTCAAATCAAAATAGCTCATGATTTTCGATTTTAAACCCATTTGCTCGCTCCTCTTAAAATTCTTTGCCAACGAGTGCCGTGCCTATACGAACAAAGGTTGCACCTTCCTCGACGGCAATCGCGAAATCATTCGACATGCCCATCGACAATTCGGTACAAGGCGCATGGTCCCATTGTTTCGCGCAGATTTCATCTTTCAACGCATTAACCTTGCGAAAAACGGCACGAATTTCCTCTTCGTTGTCCGTCAAAGGCGCCATCGTCATGAGACCGACAACGCGGATGGATGAAAAACGCGACAGTTGTTCCACGAACGAAATCGTTTCGCCGACGGAAAGCCCGTGTTTCGTCCTTTCTCCAGCCGCATTCACTTGAACAAAGCAATCGACGACACGCCCCGCCCGTTTTTCGATCTCCTTCGCCAGCGACATTCGGTCGAGCGAATGAATATAATCGACGCCGCCAATGACATTTTTCACTTTTCTCGATTGCAGCGTCCCGATGAAATGCCATGTCGCTTCATCGCCGATCGCTTTCCGCTTCTCAAGAAACCCGCTGTCCCGGCTTTCGCCTAAATGCCGAATGCCGGCACGAACAGTCTCTCCCGCCGTTTCCACCGATACGTACTTCGTAACGGCAATTATATGTACATCTTCGCTGCGCCTGCCCGAGCGTTGGCAGGCGTCGTTGATTTTCGATTGTATTTCCCGTAAATTCGCTGTGACAATCGTCAACAGTCACCACCCCGCCTTCGGTCAACCGCTGCACTCCTCATGCCGATGAATGCGAGCATCCGTCCAGTTTTCCCGTTCTCTTTGCGATGAGAATAAAACTTGTCCGTTCGGCACGAAGTACAATACGAAGATGTTTCGATATGATGTTCGGAAACCCCTTCGCGAACGAGCAGCATCTGGTTGCACGCTTTTAAATCGAGATGATACCGGTCATTTCCCGTCGGCCGACAAACGACTTTGGCATCCGTTCCGAGCCGTTCGTTCACAGCAGCGGCGACGCGCGTATCAACCTCATAACAACATGCGCCGATCGACGGGCCGATGACGACGAGAATGTCTTGGACAGAGACGCCCTCAACATTCTTCCACGCCTTCACCATCCGTGCTGCGATCATTTTCACCGTACCCCGCCACCCTGCATGGGCAATGCCGACCAATCGTTTGGTTGGAGCATAAAAATATAACGGGACACAATCGGCGTAAGCAAGCGCGAGCAGCAAGCCGCTTTCAGACGTATAGAGCCCGTCGGTTCCAGCAATGGCCGACGCCAAGTCTTGGCTGCCTTTGCCGGCATCTTGCCCGTCGACCTTTCGGATGGCCGCCTCGTGCACTTGTTCAGCACAAACCCAACGGTCAAGCGCAAACCCGATCTCCGTTGCCAATCGCTGCCGGTTACGGCGCACCCTACCGGCATCGTCTCCGACATGAAACGCAAGATTCAAGGAGTGAAACGGCGGCGTGCTTATGCCGCCGTTCCTCGTCGAGAAACCTGCTGCCACCTCATTGTCGCAAAAAGGGAGCTTCAACGCCGGCTCCGAATATTCCATAAACGGATCATGCTTCATTCCGACACTCCTCGACCTTTCTCACATGAAGTCATTTTACCATATTAAGAATCCTTTTTATAGTGTTCATTCGAGTCTCCATCTTGAAACCGGACGAGAATAACATCCGTGCCGATCCGCACGATGTTGCGCCAAGAAATGACGACATCGCTCTCTCTGCCGAACAACCCCATCATCTTTCCGGCGCCGGGAATGACGAGCGATTCGATTTTTCCTGTCGATGTATTGATCTCGAGATCCCCGATATGACCTAACACTTTTCCGTCAGAAACGTTCACGACGTCCTTTGCTTGAAACTCCGAAATTTTACTCATAAAACAGCCTCCGTTCTAGGATGTCTCATCATGGCTCGTTACATTATATGACCGACCTTTGAAAAATACGCCATAAAAAGAAGTCCCGAGCTGTGCAGCGGGACTAACTTTCGATATGCTTGTTCATTTGTTGGATAGCGGCTTTCTCGAGCCGCGACACTTGCGCCTGGGAGATCCCGATTTCTTCGGCAACTTCCATTTGCGTTTTTCCTTGGAAAAATCTTCGCGACAGGATCGATTTTTCCCTGTCGTTCAACTGCGCCATCGCTTCGCGAAGCGCGATTTCTTCCGTCCACTTCACATCTTTTTCTTTATCGTCGCTTATTTGGTCCATCACGTAAATCGGATCGCCGCCGTCATTGTAGATCGGTTCGAACAGTGACACCGGATCTTGAATCGCGTCAAGTGCGAAAACAATTTCTTCCGCTGTCACATCAAGGTGGCGCGCAATTTCCTGTGCCGTCGGTTCCTTCGCTTCTTCACGCGTGATCTTGTCACGGACTTGCAAAGCTTTGTAGGCGATATCACGCAAAGAGCGGGAGACCCGAATGGGATTGTTGTCACGCAAATAACGGCGAATCTCGCCGATAATCATCGGTACGGCGTACGTGGAAAACTTCACGTTTTGGTCGAGATCAAAGTTGTCGATCGACTTCATCAAGCCGATGCAGCCGACTTGAAACAGATCGTCCACGTATTCTCCTCTGTTGTTGAACCGTTGAATGACGCTCAACACGAGCCTTAAGTTGCCGTTCACGAGTTTTTCTCTGGCGGATTCATCCCCTTTTTGCATTTGTTTAAACAACACGCGCATTTCTTTGTTTGTTAATACTGGCAGTTTCGACGTGTCCACTCCGCAAATTTCGACTTTATTGCGTGCCACGCGAGTCCCTCCCATCCGGAGATATGTACAAGTGTCAGTATCTCCGAGGAAGGGAAAAATATGCAGGTCGAAACCGGAGCGAAACGGCACAACTCGATCAAATCATCGGTGATTTCGCGGTCGTTTCGGATTTCGCAGATGGAACAATTTTTTTTAAATCATCTTTTCGAATTCTTTCGACAACCGTTTAATGATTCGTTTCTCAAGCCGGGAAATGTACGATTGTGAAATGCCTAACATGTCGGCGACGTCTTTTTGCGTCTTCTCTTTTCCGCCGGAAATGCCGAATCGAAGCTCCATAATTTGTTTCTCCCGGTCGTTCAACGACTTCAGCGCTTTTTTCAACAATTTCCGGTCGACTCGTTCCTCGATGCGGCGCGTGATGATGTCGTTGTCCGTTCCGAGAACATCCGACAACAACAACTCGTTTCCGTCCCAATCGACATTCAGCGGTTCGTCGAAAGAAACTTCCGAACGCCGCTTGTTGTTTCTCCGCAAATACATCAAAATTTCGTTTTCGATACATCGAGAAGCATACGTGGCCAGCTTGATCTTCTTTTCCGGATTAAACGTATTGACGGCTTTGATCAAACCGATCGTGCCGATGCTGATCAAATCTTCAATGTTGATGCCCGTATTTTCAAATTTGCGAGCGATGTAGACGACAAGCCGAAGATTGCGTTCGATCAATACGGACCGCGCCGCTTTGTCGCCTTTCGGCAATTTTTTTAATAAGAGAGCTTCCTCGTCTTTCGACAACGGCGGCGGCAATGCTTCACTACCCCCGATGTAATAAATTTCCTCGGATTTGATGCCGATTGCCATCAACAACTTATACCACCAGTAGGTCATTCGCGTCTTCAACTTGACCATGTTTGTCCTCCTATCCTTTCCACATGTTGCAGGCGTCCAAAGAAAGTCACGACGCAGGCTGCGCTTTTGCGTTTGCGGCCATCATTTTCGGATGGACGATCGCGTTGAACCCCCCTTCGCTCGACAAGGTTCCTTCGTTCAAGCCGACGAAAACTTTTTTACAAACGATTTCCTCGTTCTGTTGTTTCAGTTTGACGTGATCCGGTTTAAATGCGAGCAGAAAATCCCGGTTTTTTCCGATTCCGCGGTAGGGGATAAGCCGAATGCGGCTTTGCCACTGTTCGGGCAGCGTTTCGCTGTCGTCAAACATCGCTTCCGGATTTCTTGCCCTGCGAATCAAGGCGTCCGGAAACTCGTTTTCAAAAGAATCGAGTTGCAAGATCATCACCGGAGTTTGCGTCAGCGGATCGTGGAGCCGATTCCCGCTGTCGATCAACCCTTTCGCCTCGATACGGGCATCTCCCACGCAAATTTCGACCGACACCATTTGATCGTAGTGAATTTTCTTGACGCGGATCGCATCGACGCGTTTTTTCGAGAACCACCAAAAACACGGGAAGCCGATGAGTACGAACGCCCAGCTGAACACGTCCCCGAACGGCGTCGCATGGGAGAGAACGGTGTTTAATATTGTGCTGCTCCCTTGCATAAAGTAATGAAAGGCGAACATTCCGCCCCCGATGACGAAAGTAATGAAATAAAACATGAAAACAACTTGTACAAAAGCATAAAATCGTTGATAACCGAAAACCGTCCAAACGATGAAAACCGAATAGAAAAATTTCGGAACCGGCGCATAAAGGAATGCCGTGTAAGGCGAGAACAGAAAAAAAATAAAAACGGATGCGATGAACGCGCCCGCCAACATTCTCAGTTTTCCGACGTCCCTGCGCAAAACGTGCGCCGTTAAAATCAACAACAGCAAGTCGATAAGAAAATTCAACAACCATACGACGTCCAAATAGACGGTCAACCGATCGCGCCCCCTTTCAAGGCGAGGTCCTGCCTCCTTTCCGAATTCACCTATATGAGAACTGGCGAACATCATTTGACGGATGCACGGGTTTAGTATACTTCCATTCTATAAAAAAGTCTGTCAGTTTATGTTGCGGCGAACCAAGAAATTTTGGGACATTTTCGCACCTTTTGTCGTGAAAAAAATGGACCGTTTCCGCCAAATGCCAAGCAAGGAAAAAAGACAAAAAAAAGACCCCGCTGAGGGGACTTTGTCACTGTTAGTCTCTGTTGCGCCGGCGATTGCGATTGCGAAGAAACGTCGGAATGTCGAGCTCGTCCTGTTGTTCCTCGTCAAACGCCGGCGTATTTTGTTGTGGCTGCGAAGACGATGGTTCTCGTTGCCCGGACAGGAGGGAACTTCCCGGCCCGGACGTTCCAAGATGCTGTCTCGCACGGCCGTTAGCCGAACTTTGTTTATTCTCTTTCTCGTCGAATCCGGTCGCGATGACCGTAACGACGATTTCCTCTTTCAATTCCTCATTAATGACCGAACCGAAGATCATGTTCACTTCCGGATCAGACGCGGTCGCAACGATATCGGCGGCCTCGTTTACCTCATAAAGGCTGAGGTTGCTTCCGCCGGTAATGTTCATCAAGACGCCTTTCGCTCCGTCAATCGACGTTTCCAGAAGCGGAGAAGAAATGGCTTTTTTCGCGGCTTCGGTCGCGCGGTTTTCCCCTTGGGCGATGCCGATCCCCATAAGCGCCGAGCCTTTTTCCGTCATGACGGTTTTGACGTCGGCAAAGTCGAGATTAATCAAGCCGGGGACGGCAATCAATTCGGATATGCCTTGTACACCTTGGCGCAGAACGTTGTCGGCCTCTCGGAAAGCTTCGAGCATAGGGGTGTTTTTATCGACGATTTCCAACAACCGGTCGTTCGGAATGACGATCAACGTATCAACTTTTTCCTTAAATATGTCAATGCCGTTCATCGCCTGCGATTGCCGTTTTCTTCCCTCGAACGTGAAAGGACGCGTCACAATACCGACCGTGAGCGCGCCGATCTCTTTAGAAACTTCAGCGATCACAGGCGCCGCGCCAGTTCCCGTTCCTCCGCCCATTCCGGCGGTGACGAAAACCATGTCAGCGCCAGCAAGCGCTTCTTCCAACTGCTCTTTGCTTTCCTCCGCCGCTTTTTTGCCGACTTCGGGATTGGCTCCAGCGCCTAGGCCGCGGGTCAATTTCGTGCCGATTTGCAGTTTCGTCTCCGCTTTTGAGAGATTCAAAGCTTGCGCGTCCGTATTCACGGCGATGAATTCAACGCCTTGCACGCCGTGCTCTATCATTCGGTTGACAGCGTTGCTCCCGCCGCCTCCGACGCCGATCACTTTGATTTGCGCCAATTGTTCCGTGTCCATCTCAAAGTCTAACATCTCAGATCCCCCTATTAGTTATGATTATCCTTTTCATGTGAATCGGGTCGGTCATTCGAAAAATACGCTGAACCAGTCTTTCACCTTTTTGCCCATGCCGGGACTATCCGGATCTTTTTGGCGTTTTTGCTGTTTTTTCGATTGATGATCCGCGTATTCCGGCACGACCGCAGCCGCCACTTCCTTCCCCTGCACTTTGACGTTGCGGTATGTGAATTCAATCAACCCTACGGCCGTCGTATATTTCGGTTCGCGAACGCCGATGTAATCGGGGACTGCGACCCTGACGTTTTGGTTTAACATGTCTTCGGCCAACTCGAGGACGCCGGGCATCGCGACGATTCCGCCGGTCAACACGAAACCGCCCGGAAGATCTTTAAATCCACCGCGGTACAGCTCTTTGGCCGCAAGTTCCAAAACTTCTTCCACCCGTGGTTCGATGATCGCCGCAAGATCGACCTGATTGTATTCTTGCTGATTGGAGCCGCCGATTCTCGTTACGATGAACGTTTCGTCTTCAGAAGCGAAATCGATGAAGGCATGTCCGTGTTTCATTTTCACCTTTTCCGCTTCTTCCGTCGTCGTACGCAAACCAATAGAAATATCTTTCGTAATATGGTCCCCGCCTACAGGAATTACGGACGTCGCTTGCAATGCGCCTTCTTTGAAAACAGAAAGCGTTGTCGATCCGCCGCCGATGTCGATCAATGCAACGCCGAGGTTTTTTTCGTCCCGCGACAAAGCGATCGATCCGGCTGCGAGCGGTTGCAAACAAATGTCCGCGATTTGTAATCCTGCTTTTTCCACGCAACGCAGCAAGTTATGTAATATCGTTTTCGAACCTGTAATGATCGTGCCTTCCATTTCCAAACGTACACCGATCATTCCGCGCGGATCGTTGATTTCGTCTAGCCCGTCCACGATAAATTGCCGTGGAATGACATCAATGATTTCTCTTTCCGGCGGCAAAGGAATGACTTGTGCAGCATCCATGACCCGAGCAATGTCTTCGTTCCCGATTTCCCGATTTTCACTCGATACGGCGACAATGCCGTGACAAGGCTGCAGCTCCACATGATTTCCGGTTACGCCGACAATCACGCTGTTGATCGATAATCCTACCATTCTTTCAGCTTTTTCTACGGCCTTTTGAATGGAACGAACAGTTTCATCTATATCGACAATGGAACCTTTTTTGATGCCTTCGGATTTCTCGATTCCGACACCGATAATGTTCAAAGCGTCACCCGACATTTCACCGATGATCACTTTGACGTTAGACGTACCGATGTCCAAACTTACGTAAATTTCGTTGTTGTTCATTCCTTGGCACCTCCTTCTCCCGTATATGGCTGTTTCGTCTTATTTTGCGTCCATAAAACCCGCTAAGGAATGTATTCAACACGTTTAAATGATTACCTCTTTTTTTGCCGATAATTTTTTTCAATTTTCGCCGCTCTTACTGGACGTCCACCTTTCGACGAGAAATTCGCGAATCCAGGCGAGATGGCTGAACAAGCGCACGCCGAAAACAAGGACGACGGCCAAATACAAGTCTACACCAAGTTGTTGCCCGAGAAAAGTAAGACCTGAAGCTGCAGCAATATTTAATACCAAATCGAACAAAAACGACCGTTCGGAGAACGTCTCATTGAGACTCGCGCGGATGCCGCCGAATAACGTGTCGAAACCGGCAAGGACAAACGTTGTGACATATGGAGAGAAATCGTTGGATATGTCGACGTTCGCGAGCATCCCGAGCGCGCCCCCGAGAAGCAGCCCGATGAGGGACAACCACATTACGAATCCTCCTTCACCGGTTTCATGAAATGGACGGCAATCGGTTGATCGAACGGCTCCAGCACAATCCGATCTTTGATTTCAATTGAAAGATTGAGCCGATGGATCGCCAAATCGCGTGCCGATTCCGAAACGGCCAACGCCTCTTTCATTTGTTGCGCATTGTCCGTCAATACTTTTATATCGATGGGAATGTCGGGAATCGGATGATCGTTCACATACACTCGTCCGTTTACATTTCGAATCGGCGACATGGCAACCACTCGTTGTCCGGCAATAGCGATTTGCTTCGCTCCGCTCATATTCAAATCATTCAGCAACTCTCTCAACAATTCCGCGGTTAACGAATGGTACGTCTTCCCGATCAAAGTGCCGCTAACTAATGGTTCGATATGAATGACAATTCCTTGTCCGCTCACTTCGGTTAACCCTGCCTCTGCTTTATATTTTGCAAGAAGCGCGATCATCGTTTCGACGCGGTTTTCTTTTTCATTATTTTCGTATTGGTTTAACAATTGTTCGACTTGTCGTCGTTCCCGGTTTAGTTTCACGGTGAGTTCCTTCTCCTGCGTCAATTGGTTTCTGAATTTCCACGCTTCTCGGAACTCATGCTGCACCGCGTCATGTTTTCCGAACCCGACGACGATCGCGAAGCCGAGTACACATGATAGAGCGGCAAACATAACATTCTTTCTTTTCAACAACCCCTATCTCCCTTTCTGCGAATGATAAGGAGGGATGGTCAACAGCCTCATCTTTTTCACTTTCACCGTGATGTTGTCGTTCGTAAGCTGATCCACCGTGTTTCCCGTAAGAAACAACGATTTGTACATCTTTTCGGGATCGCCGACAGCGGATATTACGAAAGGGGCGGGGTATTTGTTCCCGTCTACCTTTACGACCGGCCCGACGCATTTAATATACGAATAATCGGAAATGCGCTGCCCGTTAACAGCCACCGCTTCGGCACCGCTCACGATCAGCTCATGAACGACTGCCCGAATATGTCGTTCGTGTACGATGTAATTGTTCGGATTCGAGCCGTCTGGAATGTGCTCGTTATCCGACAAAGTCACAGTAATACCCGGACCTTTCACTGCCACTTTCCCAAGGATTTTGCGGTATTTTTGCAACTGGTGCACGAGATGGGACATCTCGCTCTTTTGCGTCGCAAATTGGCTTTCCAGCGCATCAATGCGCTTACGTTTGTTTTGAATGTCTTTCCACAAGCGGCGGTTCGTTTGTTGTTGCTCCAACACTTCCGATTGCAGTTCGTCGTTCTTTTTCCACTGTTCTACGGGAGAGGAAGCTTGTGACATGTTCCCGGCAGCCCCCGCATATGGATAAAAATAAGAAACGAGAAAACCGGCAACAAGTGAAGACGATGCAAGCATAACGGAAAAACGTTTAGTTATCATCCGAGGATTCCTCCTCGTCTGCGTATTTCACGAAATACGTGCCGACTCTCATATGGATGACGCCTTTTGTATTCGGATCAAGTTCACTGATGATCCGCGGGTATTGCTCCATCTTATCCGCAAAGTCTTGAATCAACGCTTTTACTACAAACCCATCGTTCATGTATGCCGTTATCGCTTTAGGGAAATGTTCAGTCGGTGTCCAATGAATTTCCGAGATGCCGCGAACAATCGGCATCGGTAATTTTGTCAGCTGCGCTGCCATCGCTGAAAGCATTTTCCCTTCTTCCCAACCGGCCAGAACGGGGGCATCGGCAGGAATTTCACTTTCGTCGAGCGCTGACAGACGAGCCCCGTTTCCGAGAATCGGATAAAAATGTCCGTTTGCTTCCAAATAGGCGACACGGTGATATTCCGTCACTTTTATCGAAAACCGGTTCGGAAACCGCCGTTCGACTTCCGCCAATTTGATTTGTTTCATTTGCTCAATGTGATTCGCAATCGTATCGGCGTCCATTTCCCAAAATCCGGCGTTTGCCGACAAACCGGACGCTTCGAGAATTTCTTCGCGGCTAACGAAATGATTGCCGCTGACCGCGATTTTTCCAACGTGACCCAACGGAGAAACGAAATATACGATAACGAGTACGAGCACGAAAAACATGGACACATACAAAATCATGCGCCGGTTTGCTTTCTGTTTTCTTTGTTCCTTCAATTTTGGAATGCGATCTTCCAAAGTTATGACATTATTTCTTTTCCTCATTACTCTCCCCCGTATCACTGTTTCCGAAGAAGAAAATTCCGCACAAACGGCAGCATCAATTGTACACCGTTTATTCGTTCCATTATAACACAATCAATCTTCGTTTCTGTGAATGATTTCAACTTCCGTCTGCAATTCAACCGCAAATTTGTCGTGAACTTCTCTTTGAACGTAATCAATCAACCGCAAAACGTCCTGTGCCTTTGCATTGCACGCATTGACGATAAAATTGGCATGAAGTTCGGACACTTGGGCACCGCCGATTTGATAACCTTTCAACCCGGCGGATTCAATCAAATGGCCGGCGTGTTCCGGCAATGGATTACGGAATACACTGCCGCAGCAGCGATCGATTGGCTGCGTTTTTCTTCGATACGCTTTGTGACGTTTCATTTCGCCGAAAATTTCGTCGCGGTCCCCTTCCTTCAACTCGAAAACCGCGCGCACACATATGCCTGGCCGTCGTTGTAAGACCGATGTACGGTAACTAAAATCCATCTGTTCTTTTGTCAACCATTCCAACGAACCATCTTCAAACAAAATTTGCGCCTTTTTGAAGATGTTCGAAATGTCCGATCCATGTGCGCCTGCATTCATGTACACGGCTCCGCCGACAGAGCCCGGGATGCCGCCGGCAAATTCAAGCCCGGACAACCCTTTGCGGCTGATGATCGCCGAAAGCGCGACGAGCGAATACCCGCCGCCGACGGTCACCTCCTCACCTTCAATCGTTATATCGTCCAACCCGCGGCCAAGTTTAATTACGACGCCGGCAATTCCGTCGTCGTCGACGAGAAGGTTCGAGCCTCTGCCGATGACGCGCCACGGAACCCCGGCTGTTCTGACGATTTCCACGATTTGTTTCAATCCTTCTATGCTTGCCGGCTCGACGAAAACATCCGCGGGTCCGCCCACCTTCATCGTCGTATGTTTTTCAAGCGGTTCCCGGGTGCTCACTTTTCCCGCCCCCGTTGCCGCCAATTGTTCTTTCAATTTATCCAGCATATCAATTCTCCTCGATGGTAGAAGTAAGAAGTTGGAAGAAAGAGGCGCCTTCCGATGTGTACAACCGTATTTTTCGTCCCGTCTTCCACTTCAACGGTGAATGTCCTGCATCCCTTTACGGGACAAAACCCTGTCCGACGACAGGGCTTAGATCAATCTAAATTCATTGTATGGGTTCGCCGCATTTTGTTCAACGTTAATATTTTGCGTATCGACTCACATTCAGCAAGATTCCAACGGACACGAGAGTGAGTGTCAATGACGAGCCTCCGTAGCTCAGGAACGGCAACGTAATTCCCGTGACGGGCATCATGCCTGTCACGACCGCGATGTTGATCATCACTTGAACGGCAACCATCGCGATAATGCCGACAGCGAGCAAACTTCCATACAGATCCGGTGCGCCGAGTGCGATCCGTATGCCTCTCCAAAGGAGGAGACAAAACAATAAGAGAACGAGGGACGCACCGATGAAACCGAGTTCCTCGGCCAAAATGGCAAAAATAAAATCCGTTTGCGGCTCAGGCAAATACTGGAACTTTTGCCGGCTGTGCCCGAGACCGAACCCGAGCAGCCCGCCAGGCCCGATCGCATATAACGATTGAATGATTTGAAAGCCGGCGCCGAGCGGATCACTCCACGGATCAAGAAAGGAAGTAATCCTTTTCAAACGATACGGCGCAGATAAGATCAACGCGGCAAATCCGGCAAGCCCAAGCAGACCTAAACCGGCAAAATGGGCCATTCTCGCGCCGGAAGTGTAAATCATGATGGTGCATGTGCCGACAAGAACGACGCCGGTGCCAAAGTCCGGTTGCAGCATAATAATACCGAAAGCGAGCACGACGAGCGCCAAAGAAGGAAGCATTCCTTTTCGAAAAGAAGTGATGTTTCTTTGGTTTTCCGATAAAAATTTCGCAAGAAATAGAATCAAAGCAATCTTGGTGAATTCCGATGGCTGCACCGAGAAGGCGCCTACGCCGAGCCAGCTTCGCGCGCCGCCGTGAACTTCCCCGACACCGGGAATGAGGACAAGAATCAAAAGGAGGAAACAAACGGCCAGTCCGATTTTCGACCATTTTCGCCACGTCCAATACTCGATGTTCATGACGAAAAACATGGCGACGACCCCCAACCCGGCAAACAACAGCTGCCGTTTGGCAAAATAAAAGGAATCTCCATAATTGTATGACGCCCATACGGCGCTGGCGCTGTATACCATGATCAAGCCGATCGACAGCAAAGTCAACGTGACGAGGACCAGCAAGAAGTCCGGCGTTGTCGATTTCGTGTTAGGCAACAAAAACACCATCCTGAAAATGAGATGCGGGAAGTGAAGGGAGGTTTTGAGAAAAAATCGTCGCCTCCTGCCTTTCACTTTAAAAAGACTTCGACCGTCTTTTTACCGTTACCTAAGTTTATGCACGCAATCGATAAACATGTCCCCGCGTTCCTCGAACGTGCGAAATTGATCCCAACTTGCGCACGCGGGCGACAACAAAACAACGTCTCCCGGCGAAGACAATTCGTAAGCGGCAGGAACGGCCTCTTCTAAATCATCGACATGTTTGACGCGATCCATTCCCGCCCTCTTTGCCAGAGCCGTAAATTTTTCGCCCGTTTCTCCGTACGTCACGAGAGCTTTCAATTTTTTGAAGGCGTCGACCATGTCGTCGAAGTCATTCCCCCGGTCCAGCCCGCCAGCGATCAACACGACCGGTTGGCTGAAGGCAGCCAGCGCTTTTTGCGTGGCAAGTGTGTTCGTTGCTTTCGAATCATTATAAAATTTTCGCCCGGAAACGGTTTTCACGAATTGCAGCCGGTGACGAATGCCGCGGAACGTGCGCAACACCGAAGCCAACACTTCGTTTTCAACGCCATACAGCTTGCATACAGCCACCGCAGCCATTACATTTTCCAGGTTATGGTCGCCGGGAAGCAGCAATTCCGTTTTTTTTATGATCGATTCCCCCTCATAGCGGATCATACCGTCGCATACGTTCACTGATGCCGTCCGATCGCTGTGCGAAAAGGCTACTTTCGTCGCCGGTGTTCGCTCCGCAAGACGCCTGACCGTTTCGTCGTCGCCGTTGATGACCGCGAAATCTTCCGCGGTTTGGTTTGCGAATATTTTCGCTTTTGCTTGTTCGTACGCTTCGCGCGACCCGTGATAATCGAGATGAGCATCGTAGACGTTAAGCAACACGGCGATTTGCGCTCGAAAACGTTCCATCCCGAGCAATTGAAAGCTTGAAAGTTCCGTCACGATCACCTGATCGGGATCAGCTTCAGCAGCCACTTCGCAAACAACCGTACCGATGTTCCCGGCCACATTCGGATTTTTGCCGGCGGCACGCAAAATTTCGCCAATCAACGTTGTTGTGGTCGTCTTTCCATTCGAACCGGTGATGGCGATGAACGGAGCCGAAGAAAGAATACCGGCGATTTCCGGCTCGGTCCAGATCGGAATCCCTCTTTTCTCCGCCTCGGCAACGACGCGATTGCGGTACGGAATGCCGGGGTTTTTAATAACGAGATCGAACGGTTTCTGGTCGAGCAAATGATCCGGATGACTGCCTCCGATCACCTCGATCCCGAGCTTTCTCAATTGCGAAGCATGCGGGTCATCATCCAACGGTTGCCGATCGTTAACGACAATTTTCGCGCCGAGGCGATGCAAAAGAACCGCGGCAGCGAAACCGCTTTTCGCCAAACCGAGAATCAAGCAATGCTTTCCCGCGAAATAATCACCGTTTTTCACTTATAACCACACCTCTATGTAGATTCCGAGTGCCGCAAACAAAAAACCGACGAGCCAAAAGGTCGTGACGATCCGCCACTCCGACCAACCGGACATTTCATAATGGTGGTGAAGCGGGCTTATTTTAAACACTCGTTTTCCCGTCGTCTTGAAGGAAGCGACTTGAATAATGACGGATAACGTCTCAATGACGAAAATCCCCCCGATAACGACGAGAATGAGTTCCATTTTCGTCAATACCGCCAAAGCGGCGACCCCTCCGCCAAGCGCGAGCGATCCTGTATCGCCCATGAACACTTTCGCCGGGTGCGCATTGAAAACGAGGAAGCCGAGCAAAGCCCCGACGACGGCAGACGAAAAAATCGCCATGTCTAGATCCAAAGTGTTCCATGCAAGCACTGCGAAAGCACCGAAGGCGATGGCAGCCGTTCCCGGCAGCAACCCGTCCAAACCGTCGGTTAAGTTGGTGCCGTTGGAAGCGCCGATCAACATAAATATGACGAGTAAGAAATAAAAGGAATGCAGGTCGTAGGCGAGATCAGTGCCCGGAATCGAAACGACAGTCGAAAGGTTCGTCTTTACGAGTCCGAGATAAAAAATTGCGGCGATGACGAGCTGGCCGATCAGCTTTTGCTTTGATGTCAATCCAAGATTGCGTTTCTTCGCTACTTTGATGTAATCGTCCAAAAACCCGAGAAATCCATAACCGAGCGTAACGAATAATAACAAATACAATTGCAAGGAAATACCTGCATACTTCACGCTTGAAACGAGCGCGGCAACGACAAGCGCAACGATAATGATGATTCCGCCCATCGTCGGCGTTCCGGATTTTTGTTGGTGGGATTTCGGCCCTTCCTCGCGAATGAATTGACCGAATTTGAACTTCCTTAGTATCGGGATCATCAAAGGAGACAACAAGACCGCAACGATAAAGGAAGCGATGATCGTAAGAATCAATACTTTGCCAAACATCGGATAAACTCCTTCCATTCCGTACGGCGTCAAACGCTGAAACGTTCCACGAGCGCTTCAAGGCTGACGGCGCGTGATGCTTTGAACAAGATGACGGTATCGTTCGAAAGCATCGGTTCGATGACTTCCGCGGCCGCTTCCTTGTCGTCAACCGATTGAACGCGCACGTTTTTTACCGCTTCCGCGATCCAGCGAGCTCGGCTGCCAATTGTCACCACGTCGGTAATCGGTGCTTCAATCGAATCGGCCACGCTCTCGTGCAACGATCGTTCCTCCGCACCGAGCTCGTGCATATCGCCGAGCACAAGCACCCGCCGACGAAACCGCGGCAAAGCTTTCACCGCTTGAATCGACGCTTTCATCGAAGTCGGACTGGCATTGTAAGCGTCATTGATTAACAGCGTGCCTTTTTCTCCCTGGACTTGTTGAAATCGCATCGCCGTTAGCTTCACGGTTTTTATCGCCTTCGCCATTTCAGCGTCGGAAACGCCTGCCTCGCGTCCGACGGCAATGGCATAAGCCGCGTTTTTTACATTATGTTTACCGAAAACCGGCAACTCGAACACGCAATTCTCGTCATTTAACGTAAAACGCATCGACGTATCTTTCGATTCCAACAAGGTAACTTGAAGGTCGTTTCGTTCCGTGAAACCGCATGAAAGCGAAGGACGGCTTCTCAAAGAATCGAGCAACGGTTCGTCACCGTCAAAGATGAGTTTTCCGTCCGCCTTTAATCCATCGGCAATCTCCATTTTCGCTTTCGCGATTCCTTCGCGACTGCCCAAAAACTCGATGTGCGACTCACCGATGTTTGTAATAACGGCCAAATCCGGTTCGGCCAGCTGCGAGAGAAACGAAATTTCGCCGAAATGGTTCATCCCCATTTCGAGAATGAGCATCTCGCAGTTTTCCGGCATCTCGAGAATCGTCAACGGCATGCCGATATGATTATTAAAGTTGCCTTTCGTTTTATGCGTCAAGAAGCGCGTGGCAGCGACGCATTCGATCATATCCTTCGTTGTCGTTTTCCCGTTGCTTCCCGTAACCGCGATCACCTTCGGATGCACTCGTCGCAAATATTGCCGAGCGAATCGTTGAAGCCCTTCCAACGTATCATCGACAAAAAACAGCGGGAAATCAAGCGGCACTTCGCCGGGAACGTCACGGTTTTTTTGCCAAAGCGCGGCAACGGCGCCGCGTTGAATGGCATCGAGCAAAAAATCGTGACCGTCAAAGGTTTCGCCGACGATCGGAACAAAAAGGGCGTGCCGTGCCGATTTCCGGCTGTCGATGAACACTTCGTTTATGGAAATTTCATGTTCGGCGCCGCGATGTGACGGAAACAGCGACAACAAATCTTTTCTTGTCCATTTCATACTGGTTAACCCCTTTTGCCCTTAATCGCTTCCCGAGCAACTTCGCGATCATCGAAATCGATCACGTCTTCGCCGATGATTTGATACGTCTCATGGCCTTTTCCTGCGATCAACACGAGATCTTTCCCCGACGCTTGCCGAATCGCATACTCGATCGCTTCTTTTCGGTTCACAATCGAGACGTATGAATTGTCTTTGACGCCGCGTTCCATGTCTTTCAAGATCGCTTGCGGATCTTCCGTTCGCGGATTGTCCGATGTGAACACGGCCATATCTCCGTATTTGACGGCAATGCGTGCCATCAACGGCCGTTTCGACGGATCGCGATCGCCGCCGCAGCCGACGACGACAATGATGCGCCCAGAAGCAAACGCCTTTGCCGTTTTCAATACATTTTCAAGGCTGTCGGGGGTATGGGCGTAATCCACAATAACCGCATAAGACTGCCCTTCTTCGACCAACTCGAAGCGTCCCGGCACTCCTCTTTCGTTTTCCAAACTGGCTTTGATCGTATCCAAAGAAAGGCCGGAAAATAATGCCGCACTGGCCGCCGCCAAAGCGTTATAGACATTGAACATGCCAACAAGCGGCAAATGCACCGGTACGTCTCCGTACGGCGTACAAAGCGTGAAAGTCGTCCCTTTTTCCGTCAAAACGACATTCTCCGCCCGAACATCGGCGTCTTTGCAGGTGATCCCGTAAACGAGGAATTGCACGGCAGTCGCTTTGTACAGTTCGGGCGCCCGTTCGTCATCCCCGTTAATGACCGCCAACTTCAATGGATTTTTACTATATGTATTTCCCAATTGTGAAAAAAGAAGACTTTTTGCCCGGAAATAGTCGTCCATCGTTTTATGGTATTCGAGATGATCTTGCGAAAGGTTCGTGAATACGGCTATGTTAAAATCGCAGCCATGGACGCGGCCCATGTCGAGGGCGTGGGAAGATACTTCCATAATAGCGGTGTCCGCACCTTTATCTACCATTGTCGCGAACCCTTTTTGCAACGTAACGGCATCCGGCGTCGTCGGGGCTTCCGCTTTCAGCCCGAGCGGCCGGCGGTCGAATGTCATGCCGATCGTTCCGATCAGCCCGGTTTTTTGTCCTGCGCGGACAAACATGTTCTCGATCAAATGGGTGGTCGTTGTTTTTCCGTTCGTGCCGGTAACGCCGATCAAGTGGAGCTTGCTCGTCGGGTGATCGTAAAAGGTATCGATCAGCAGCGATGCGGCACGGTTCGTATTCGGTACCACGGCGACGGGAACCGACGCCGTGACGGGATGATCCGCCACGACCGCTGCCGCTCCCGCGTCAACCGCTTGATCAATGTAATCGTGCCTGTCTGCGCTATACCCTTTAATGCACACGAACAAACTTCCGTCTGTAACCGTCCGCGAGTCGGTCTCAACCGAAGTGATTTCTGGATTTTCGTTGAATGCCGCACGGCATCCGACAATCGGTTGCAGCAGCGTTTTTAATTTCATCTGTATCCGTTCCTTTCTTCGACAAACCAATTGGCTGCCTGCGAACAAGTGAAAAGTCCGCAGGAGCACAGCAAACTGAATCCTTTTACATTCTAATCCTCTTTTTCGATTTTGTCACCAAGGTATATTCGGATGGTCGAACCTTCCTCAAGCTTCGCACCGGCTTGCGGAGATTGGGCGATCACGACCTTTCCATTCCCTTCTGCTTCGATTTTCAATCCGCTGAACAAGGAGGAACGAATGTCTTTTTTCGAAAGGCCGACGAGATCCGGAACTTTTACGATGCGCGGATCGTTCCATTTGCGTTCTTTTTCCAGCCCGTTTTTCCGTTTTGGCACGCCCATCACTCGTAAACTATCGGCAATGATGTCGCCGGCGATCGGCGCAGCCACTTGCCCGCCAAACTGAGGAGCGTCCTTCGCGTTATCAATCGCCAAATAGACGACGATTTGCGGATCGTCAGCTGGTGCAAATCCAATGAACGATAAAATATAATTATTTTCCAGATAGCGCCCATTTTTCGCTTTTTGCGCCGTACCCGTCTTCCCGCCGATTCGCCAGCCTTCGTGATAGGCCGCCCGTCCGGTTCCTTTTGCAACGACACTTTCCAAAGCGTGTCGCACTTTTTTTGAAGTTTCCCCTGAAATGACGCGTCTTTTCATCGTCGGCGCCTGTCGCGCGATCACGGTTCCTGTTACAGGGTCAATCCATCCCTTTGCGATGTAGGGTTCATACAAAAAACCGCCGTTGATCGCCGCTGACACGGCCATCACTTGTTGAATCGGCGTGACGGAAACCCCTTGCCCGAAAGCAGTCGTCGCTAATTCCAGCGGGCCGATGTTTTCCGGCTTGAACAAAATGCCTTTCCCTTCCCCCTGCAAGTCGATACCCGTTTTCTTGCCGAATCCGAACGCGTGAATGTAGGAAAATAATTTTTTCTTGCCGAGTTTTTCTCCGAGCGCAACAAATCCGGGGTTGCACGAATTTTGCACGACTTCTAAAAACGTTTCTGATCCATGACCGCCCCGTTTCCAACAATGCAGCTTCGTGCCGGCTACTTCAATATAACCGGGATCGTGGAAGTTGTCCTTTTTCAAGTTGACGAGTCCTTCGTTGAGTGCTGCCGAGAGCGTAATGATTTTGAACGTCGAACCCGGTTCATACGTGCTCCAAATCGGCAAATTGCGATTGTAGACTTCCGTCGGCACATCTTGATAATGTTCCGGATTGAAATTCGGCCGGCTGGCCATGCCAAGAATTTCTCCTGTATTCGGGTTGACGGCGATGGCCATCGCTTGGTCAGGGTCGTATTTGACTTCAGCATCATTCAGTTCCCGTTCAAGAATCGCTTGAATCTTCGCATTGATCGTCAATTGCAAGTTCATACCGCTTTTCGGCGGCGTATATTCATCAGATAAAAACGGCATCCTTTCCCCGCGGGCGTCGGAATAAAATGCTAGAAACCCTTTCGTGCCTTTCAAAAGATCGTCGTATTGTTTCTCCAACCCGACCAATCCTTGATTGTCAATCCCCGCGAAGCCGAGCACATGGGACAAAAAACGCCCGAACGGATAATTTCTTCGATAATCTTCGGCAATGTATACGCCGGGCAGGCGCATTTCGCTGATTTGGTCAGCCTTCTTATCGCTGATCTTCTTACCTTCCGGGCGAAGTTCAACGGTCGACGCTTTCTTTGTCAACTTCTCGTAAACTTTCTTTTCCCGCATATTCAAAACGGACGCCAGCTTGCGTGCTTCTTCTGCGGGATTTTTCACTTGTTTGGGAACGATGACGACGGAAGGGGCGCTCCTGTTGTCGGCGAGCACGATTCCGCGGCGGTCGACGATCTTCCCTCTTTCCCCTTGATAAGGGATGTTCCGACTCCACGAGTCTCTCGCTTTCTCATAAAGCCAATCCCCTTGAAAAAATTGAACGTAAGCCAGCCTTCCGATGAAAGACGCAAATACGACGAGTCCCGCAAGGAAGATGATGACAAGTCTTTTTCGTACCGTAACATTGGAAACGCGCACAAAGGTCCCTCCCCTTTGTCTTCTCGTTTCACTATTATGCTTGTACGGTTATCGTTATGACTTGTCATCCTCCCCCGACCGGCCGGAATCCGCCGCTTCCACTGGTTTCGGCGCTTGCAGTTCCACGGTGACAGCATCTCCTTGTTTTACCTTTCTCCCGGGGGGAATGCTTTGGCCCGTGACAAAACCTGCTCCTTTGATCTCCGGATCCAACTGAAGCAAATGAGCCAACTTCATTACATCCGCAAGCGACCAGCCGATAATGTTAGGCATTTTCGACGTTCCTTCCGTTTTCAGCAATACTTTCGCACCCGGGAGAACTTGTTCTCCGGAAAAAGGCATTTGTGCCTTGACTTTATCGCCGCCGCCGAGCACAACGACTTGCAGCCCTTTGTCTTGCAATTCCTGCTTAGCCGCGGTTACCGGCTTGCCTTCGTAATCGCCGATCGCAACCGAGGAAGATTTCGTTTCATTTGTATCGTCGGTTTCTTCCGGTTGCACATTCAAGTATTGCAAACTGTTTTTCATGACAAATTTAAAAATATCCGCGACCGGTTTTTCGCCGGCAAACATTGTTTTCACCTCGGGACGGTCCACGGCTACATAGACGAGCAGTTGTGGATCATCCATTGGCGCCATCCCCATGAAAGAGTGAATGTATTTACCGCTCATGTATCCGACACCGTTCTCATTCGGAATTTGGGCGGTTCCGGTTTTACCGGCGACCTCGTACCCTTCGATCGCAAAGTCACGTCCAGTTCCATGCTCACCCGAAACGACCGTCCTCAACAAATCGCGAACTTTTTTCGCTGAACGTTCGGAAATCGGGCGGCCGACCACTTTCGGCTCGTGATCGATCACTACTTCGTTAGAGTTTGGATCGACAACTTTGTCGATCATGTACGGTTTCATCATCTTGCCGTCATTCGCAATCGCCGTAGCCGCTTTCACCATTTGAATCGCGGTTACCGCCGTTCCTTGCCCGAAAGCCGTCGTCGCTTTCTCAACGGGAACATCATATTGAAAATGGCTGTTCCCTTCATTCGGCAATGCGATTCCTGTTCGTTGCTTGAAATCGAACTTCATCAAGTAATCATATAATCGATCAAATCCGATATAGTCTTGCGCCAAAATAGCAAAACCTACGTTAGAAGAGCGGCGAACGGCCTCGTTGAACGTAATTTCTCCCCATCCTCGGTAATTCCAATCGTGAATGGTGGACGGACCGTAATGAATGACGCCCGATTGGTAAGTCGCGTCTCCGTCGTACACGCCAGCGTCCACCGCAGCCGCAAGCGTAAAAATTTTCATGACCGATCCCGGTTCGAACCGCGAGGAAATGATGTCGTTCGTATAATCGGATAATTTTCGAGTGTTCGGATTAAACGTCGGCCGGTTCGCCATCGCCAAAATTTTCCCGGTGTTCGGGTCAATGACGACCCCCATCATCCGCTTCGGATGGTATTGTTCCTCCGCCTTGGACAAAGCCGTTTCGAGAAACGTTTGAATATGACTGTCAATCGTTAAATAGACGTTCGCTCCGTCTTTCGGCGGTTTCACTTCCTTTTCCGATCCCGGAATCGTCGTCCCTCCCGGCGCCGTCATCGACTTCAAATAGCCGCCTTTGCCTTGCAGTTTGGAATTCATGCTTTTTTCGACGCCCATCACCCCGCGCAGCAGCTCCGTTTCCGGATCGCGCGTCGTAAAGCCGACAACGTAAGATGCGAACTCCTGGTTTGGATAATACCGTTTCGAGGTCGGCAAAAATCCAATGCCCGGTAAATCGAGTTTTTTGATTTTCATCATTTTTTCATAACTGATCCGCCGGCCGCCCGGACCGAGTTCCACTTGAAAGGCATCCCTGCTGAGCAGCTCCCGAATCCTGCTCTCCTTCATGTCCAAAATCGGGGCAAGTGCTCCCGCCGTTTTTTCTATATTTTTTACATGTTCCGTCGTTTCACTTAATACGGCGTATACATTGTACGCCGGGACATCTTCAGCAAGCGGTTGCCCTTTCCGGTCATAAATCGTTCCTCGTTCCGCTTCCAATCGTTGCAGACTCATCCATCGGTCTTTTGCCATATTCGTCAACGATTTCCCTTGAACGCTTTGCGTGACTTCTATGTAACCGAATCTAGCAATTAATACAAAAAAGAGCAGCACGAATACGATGGAAAAAAACGCTGCTCCCCTGTTAATGTTTTTATTTTTTCTGGCATTCATAGCGATCACCTATTTCCCGATCACTTTGACGGAATTCTCCTTGAACGTCATGCCAAGTTCGTTCTTGGCGATGCTGAAAATGCGTTCGGGACGGCTCAATTTCGCGACTTGCTGTTCCAATTCGCCATTCACTTTCTCCTGCGTCTTCAAATCGCTTTGCAACTGCTCGATCTCTTCATTGAGCGTAAAAACCGTCGCGTAGGTCGAAACGAGATAAACGCTGGCAAGAAACAGCCCGCAGACGGCGAGCGTCCACAAAAACTTTTCGCCTTTCGTAATCTTACGCTTAAATAAGCGGTCCTCTGTCGGTTTCGGTTGTTCAACGAACGTTCTTTGCTGCTGTACTTTGTACGCAAGATTGCTCATCTGCCGTTCCCCCTAACGCTCTTTTTTCTCGATCACTCTCAGCTTGGCTGAACGTGCCCTTCGATTGTTTTCCAACTCTTCAGCCGTCGGAATGATCGGTTTCTTTGTGATGATGCGATAATCCGGATCGTACCCTTCCGGCACAACCGGCAAGCCGCGCGGCAACTCAGGCGGCGTTGACGCTTCTTTGAATATGTTTTTGCAAATTCGGTCTTCCAAAGAGTGAAACGTTATCACCGCTGTGCGTCCGCCGGGAACCAACATCTCCATGGCCTCAAGCAACGCCGTTTCAAATGCGTTCAGTTCATCGTTCACTGCGATACGGATCGCTTGAAACGTTCTTTTCGCCGGATGGCCGCCTTTTCTTCTCGCGGCCGCAGGGATCGCCTTTTTAACAATATCCACGAGTTCCCATGTCGTCTCAATCGGCTTGCGGTTTCGTTCTTGTTCAATTTGCCTCGCGATTCGCTTCGAAAACTTCTCCTCGCCGTAACGAAACAAAAGTTTTACAAGCGCTTCATATTCCCAATCGTTCACGATTTCACGCGCCGTAAGACGAGCACGGCGATTCATTCGCATGTCGAGCGGTGCATCTTCCTTGTAACTGAACCCTCTATCAGCTTCGTCGAATTGAGGCGACGAAACCCCGAGATCAAACAGGACACCGTTGACTTTTTCCACGCCATTGTTATGTAACAGTCGTTTCAATTCCCGAAAATTTCCATGGACGTACACGATTTGCCGTTGGTAAGCATCGAGCCTTTGCTTGGCCGCTTCGATCGCATTTTCATCTTGATCAATCGCCATCAAACGCCCCTCCGGAGACAAACGCTGCGCAATCGCTTCGCTGTGACCGCCTCCTCCGAGCGTACAATCGACATAAGTTCCGCCGGGAATGACTTTCAATGCCTCCACCGCTTGTTGTTTCAATACGGTTGTATGTTCGAACATCGCCAGTGATCCCTTTCTCCTTACAAGTCAAAATCCATGATACTCTCGGCAATTTCACCGAACGAGTCTTCCGACTCTTCGAAGTATTGTTCCCAAATCGGCTCGCTCCATAACTCAATACGGTTGGAAACGCCGATAATAACGCATTCTTTTTCCAATTTGGCATAGGTGCGAAGCGGCGAGGCGACATTGACGCGCCCTTGCTTGTCCAATTCACATTCGACCGCACCAGAAAAGAAAAACCTCGTGAACGCACGTGCATCTTTTTTCGTAAAAGGGAGCGCCTTCAGCTTTTGTTCAAGCTGCTTCCATTCATCATGCGGGTAACCGAACACACACTGATCCAGGCCTCGAGTCAATACGAAACTAGGACCGAGTTCCTCGCGGAACTTGGACGGGATGATGATACGTCCTTTTTGATCGAAATTGTGCCGGTACTCCCCCATGAACATGGCGAATCCCTCATTTCTCCACCCCAGTGTACCACATCCCCCCACTTTTCACCACATATATTTGAAAAAAATTTCTAACCGCGAAAATAGTCCCGTTTTTGCGTGTCCCAATGGGATTCCGAAGCACGAACGAAAGATCCAACATGCATTGAAGAAATAAAAAAACCTTGCCGTCTCAGGCAAGGTTCCGACTTATAAATAAATCACTTTATGGGTACCGTCAAACTCGTATGGCTGTTCAACAAGCCGGTCAACGAGATCGAGTCCGTACTCATTCATGAAAGCGAATACGTTCCACACTCTTTCCTGCGGCGTTTCTTTTGGCGTTAAACACGCTTCGATGCGGTCGAAATGTTTCAAAACCTTTTCGTGACGGCCGCGAAATGCCCGCTCGATTTGCCAGGCGAAATAATCGATCTGCTTAAACAGATGTTCCCGGTTTTTGTTGGCGATCGGTGTCAAACCTTTCGGATCGACTTGATCGGCGAGCGCCCGAAGCTGCGCATGCACGTCATCCAATTCTTTCTTTACCTGTCGAGATGTGCTTTGCAAATCCCATGATCGCCGGCGTTCCAGCCATCTCGCCTTCATCGCTTGCAGCTTGCCGTACATCACGTCTTCTACGCTCAATCCGTGCTCCGCCAGCCACTTTTTGCTCTTTCGATCGACGAGTGTGATCGTTAAGCGCGGCACGATCGGCGGAACGCGGCGATCGATTTGCCGAAAAGCTCCTTGCAGCGTGCTCCAGTAAGAAATTTCACCCGGACCTGCAATAAAAGCGATCGTCGGCAGCAATTGTTCCTGCATGAGCGGGCGGGTAATGACATTATTGCTGAACGGAACGTTTTCGTCTTCCAACAGCTTCAGCATTTGTTGTTCGGTGAACGAACATTCGCCGTTTTTTCCGCGAAACAAGCCGCGTTCGTCCCTTTCGAGCAAAACGCGCCTGCCTTTCAGCAAATAAAACAAATGGGCGCTTCTTTCGTTCACGTCGACGGTCGGAACGTAGCCGGCGGTTTGCAGCCGCTCCATCTGAACGATGACCCTTTCGTTCAACGCTTCGTTTTCCTGAATCATGTGCCGAAAGAAAGGTTTCTCGATCGATCGCAACCTCGGATCGCCGGAATCCATCATCACAAGTCCGCGTTTGCTGAACAAGTGCGTTAACAAATGCGCGAACCAATCGACATACGTCTTCGACCGATTTAGCGTATCTTCTAACAGCTGGAGCAGGTCGTTTGTATGCTCGCTTTCGCCAAAGCAGCGAACCACTTCTTTCACCCAAGATTTTAACCGTTTGTTATCCAAGTTCGTCTCAGAAGCGGATTGTTTTTGCGGCACGGCCCCGGGTACGCTCATTTTCTTAACGCCGGAATCTTCCAAAACATACGTATGGTTGATTTCCTCGAAATCATGGTCTTCGCCGGCAATCCAAAAAATCGGCACAACCGGCACATGGAGGCGATCCTCCAACTGTTCGGCGAGCTTCAAAATCGAGAGACATTTATGTATCGTATAGAACGGTCCTGTGAGTACGCCGGCTTGTTGGCCGCCAACCACTGTTACGGCCTTCCGATGTTCCAGTTTTTCTATGTTGTCAAAAGCCTTTTGATCGGCTCCGTAACGCGATTGAAACGCACGAAGCACTTCTGCTAGAGATTCTCTCGGAAACGAGGTTTGCTGCAATTCTTGTAAACGCGATTCAAAACAAGAAGGATCGCGATAATCGTAATCAAAAAAAGAAAGGACTTTCTCATCGCCGTTCATGTAATCGGAAGCAAGCGGATTCGTCTGCGGCAGCTTCAATTGCGTAATTTCCATCGTACCCACGTCCTTTCCGTATCGGATGAAACCTTCATGAGTATAGCAAAAAACGGATGTCCCAACCAAAAAAAGTGCCTGCAACGTTGGCACGCACTTTTGATTGTCAAGCATTCCTTTTGATCTGAAGGTAAACTTGTTCTGTAAACGGAAGCCGAATGTTTTTTTTGCAGGCGATTTTCAGCAAATAGCCGCTGATTGCCTCGATTTCCGTTGTCGTTCCCGATTCGATATCGCGAAGCATCGATGAACGGTTTTCGGCCGTATTCCGGCATACTTCGAGAACGTGTTCCCATAATAGATCGTCTTCGTTTAAGCCTAACGCGCAAACGGCTTCCTCAAACAAGCGGCGCATTTCCTTCCGATGGTTCGCATTCGAGAGCAGTTTGCCGTTTTTTACCCGATGCATGGCGGTAAGCGGGTTAATAGTCGCATTGACGACGAGTTTTTCCGCCAATAACCGGTACCAATCATTAACGAAACAAACGGGAAACGATTCGGGGTCGATATCGGCGAGAACCTCCGCCGCCTCCACAGATCCGTGAAAAGAAGCGATTTTGATTCTTCCCGCCCCACAGTGAATCACTTCATGGTCTTTTCGCTTCAACACGCCATGTTCAACGACACCAACGCCCACGTTTCGATGCGGCAAAGCTCTCATGAAATCGACATGTCCCATGCCGTTTTGTATAAAAAGCAACGGTACGTCTAGATGTACGCGCTCGCATAATGTTTGTTTCAGCGAAGGCAGATGATACTGCTTTACCGCGACGATGACGAAATCCGCTTCGATGACATCGGCCTGATCGATCGGAACAGCCGTTACCCTCGTAACGTCCTCCGTGTCACCACACGCCCATTTTATCCCGTTATCCGTAAGTAATTTCGCCTGTTCGCTCCTTCTCACATACAACGTCACGCTCTGCGCAGCTTTGGCTGCATAGGCGGCGATGAACAGACCGACCGCTCCGCCCCCAATGACGGCGATTCGCATTGCGATGTTCCCCTTCCGGCTTTTCTCTCTACATTCTAACCCGAAAATCGAGACATGCCAATCGACGCGGGCCGACACTTCCCATAACGAGCATTAGTCAAAATTACGTTTCGAACAAAAAAACACAGCTATTAGGTCATAAAAAGATTGCCTCTCAAAAAGAGACAATCTGCAAGTTGTTTATACGGGATAAACCGGATGCTTTCTTTCGCTGAACTTCATGTCTTTCGATTCATACATGCCGAAGCGATGAATCAACACATCTCGCAAATCCGACCCCGCTACGATGTCGTCTACAATTTGTTCAGAAGCAAGTTTGTAAATGTCGATATGTTCTTTGTATTCTTGCTGTTTCTCTTGAACGTACGCCAATCGTTCTTTCGGGTCTTCAATTTCATTGATTTTATTCGAATAGACCGCATTGACGGCCGCTTCCGGTCCCATAACGGCGATTTGCGCCGTTGGAAGTGCGATGCAGCAATCCGGTTCGAACGCCGGACCGGCCATGGCATACAACCCTGCTCCGTACGCTTTTCTGACAACGACCGAAATTTTCGGTACTGTCGCTTCGCTCACAGCGGCGACTAGCTTTGCCCCGTGACGAATAATGCCCGCTTGCTCCACTTTCGTTCCGATCATGAATCCCGGTACGTCAGCCAAGAACAAAAGCGGTATCGAAAATGCGTCGCAAAGCTGAATGAATTTCGCCGCTTTATCGGCGGAATCGACGAATAAGACGCCGCCTTTCACCTTCGGTTGATTCGCGATAATCCCGACCGCTTTTCCGTCCATGCGCGCCAAACCCGTCACAATTTCGGGGGCGAAACGCTTCTTGATTTCAAAGAAACTGCCCTCGTCAATAATGGCTTCGATCAATTCCTTAACATCAAAAGGCGCGTTTTGGTGCTCGGGAACGATTTCTGAAACACTTCTTCCCGCCTTCGGTGCCGCCGGATCTGCGGTTTTCGGACGCTCCTTGTAGTTTTGCGGAAAATAACGGATATAGCGTTTCGCGGCCTCGATCGCTTCAGTTTCATCAGCGGCCAAATAATCGCCGACGCCGCTCACGGTGCAATGCATCTTCGCTCCGCCCATTTCTTCAAGCGTAACCTTTTCACCGATCACCTTTTCCGCCATGCGCGGCGACCCGAGATACATCGAGGCATTGCCGTCGACCATGATGTTAATGTCGCAGAAAGCCGGGATGTAGGCGCCCCCTGCGGCCGATGGACCGAACAACACGCACACTTGCGGAATCATGCCGGAAAGTTTGACCTCATTGTAAAAAATCTTTCCCGCCCCGCGCCGGTTCGGAAACATATCGATCTGGTCCGTTATGCGCGCTCCGGCAGAATCGACGAGATAAAACATCGGCACCTTCAATCGTTCGGCCGTTTCTTGAATGCGAATGATCTTTTCGACCGTCCGCGCCCCCCACGAACCAGCTTTCACGGTGGAGTCGTTAGCCATCACGCAAACCGTTCGCCCGTCGACTTTGCCGATCGCCGTTACGACTCCGTCTGCCGGAAGGTTCCCGGCTTCAAAATTTGCAAAGCGTCCATCTTCGACGGTGTAGGAACCGTCATCGAACAATCGCTGCAAACGGTCGCGCACGAACATTTTGTTTTGCTGCTTCAATTTTTCATGGTATTTTTCCGCGCCGCCGGATTCAATTTTGCCGACGGCTTCGCGTAACTGCTTTTCCGCTTTCGTTGCCATGGAACTCCTCCTGTTTCTCGTTTTTCTTCCCATCGTTCGCGAATCAGACCGAGCGCTCGCTCAGATACGCTTATTTAAAAACAATCAACACGTCGCCTTCGTTAACGAAATCTCCTTCGCTCACTTTGACTTCCGCCACTTCCCCTTCGCCTTCACTCTCAATCGGGATTTCCATTTTCATCGATTCCAGTTTCGCGATTTCCTGACCGGCCGCAACTTTGTCCCCTTTGCTTACAAGGACGTTCAACACCGTTCCAGCCATTGAAGCTTTCATTTCCTTCATGTTCAGATCACCTCTTGTAAATAATGGGTTGTATAGATGCCTTTGATGAATGATTCTTCTCGCAATACCTTTTGAAACAACGGACCGTTATGTTTAATTCCGGTGAGCGTCATTTCATCAAAAAACTTCCGCGCCTTTTCAAGCGTGTCCTCCCGCGAGAAACCGCTTACAACAATTTTTGCGATCATCGGATCATAGTACGGCGTCACAGCCGACCCGCTTTCGACGGCGGTATCGAGACGGACCCCCTCACATTCAGGATAAGTAAACACGTCGATCGTTCCCGGCGATGGCAAGAACTTTTCAGGATCTTCGGCATACAAACGAAACTCGATCGCATGCCCGTCCCTTGTAATGTCCTGCTGCTGAAGAGGCAGCTTTTCACCGGCTGCGACTTTCAATTGCCATTCAACGAGATCAATTCCCGTCACTTCCTCGGTAATCGGATGTTCTACTTGCAAACGCGTGTTCATCTCAAGGAAATAAAAGCTTTCGTCCTCGCCGACAATAAATTCGATCGTGCCCGCGTTACGATACTCCACTTGTTGCACCGCACGCAAAGCGGCGGCAAACATTTTTTCCTTCGTCTTTTCCGACAAGAACGGCGAAGGGGTTTCCTCAATTACCTTTTGATGCCGGCGTTGAACCGAACAGTCGCGTTCGAACAAATGAACCGCATTCCCATGGGCGTCAGCAATAACTTGTACTTCAATGTGGCGGCCGCCGTCGATGCATTTTTCAATGAACATCGCCGGGTTGCCGAAATACGCTCCCGCACGCTTTTGGTTAGACGCAAAACTTTTCCTTAGTTGTTCCTCATCTTCGCACCGCTGCATTCCAATGCCGCCTCCGCCGGCGCTCGCTTTCAACATCACCGGATAGCCGATCTCGGCGGCAATCTGTGCAGCCTCTTCGACATCGGCGACTTCCCCGTCACTTCCCGGAACAACCGGAACGTTTGCTTGCTTCATTGTCTGTCGTGCGCGCACTTTATCGCCCATCATCTCGATAACATTGGCTTCCGGGCCGATAAAGGTAATCCCCGCCTCTTCGACCTTCCTTGCAAATGCCGCGTTTTCCGACAAGAAGCCGTATCCGGGATGGATCGCATCCACCTGCTCTTTAAGAGCCGCTTCAATGATCTTTTCCTTGTTCAAATACGATTTCGCCGCAGGCGCCTCTCCGATGCAATGGGCCGACGTGGCTTGTTTCACGTAACCCATATCCTTGTCGGCTTCCGAGTACACAGCAACGGACTCCAATCCTAGTTTATCACAGGTTTGCAAAATCCGTCGTGCAATTTCGCCGCGGTTGGCGATCAAAATTTTCCGCATCTGTTGCCCTCCTTCATTTTTCGTATGGACGAAGATCGTGCACCCGCGGGGCCTTACTGCACCAATCCGTCTCACAATTGTGTCCTTTGGCCGCGGGTGCTCTTTTCGCATTGGGAAAACATCACCCAAATATATTATAATATAATTAATGAAGTTTTGAGGGGGAATTCGAACATGAATCAGCCGGTAGTACAAAGATTGTTGATCAATTATAAAACGTTGGAGGAGTTCAAGAAATTTCAAGAGTACGGATTGCAGGAACTTTCGATGCTGCAAGACTTTCGGGAAAACATGATCGAAGACAACAGCGAATCGCCATTCTACGGCATTTATTATGCTGATAAACTTGTCGCTCGAATGAGTTTGTACCGAATCAGCGGGAAATACGACCGTTATTTTGATCCTCCGCAAGACTACTTAGAACTATGGAAGCTCGAGGTGCTGCCCGATTACAGAGGAAAAGGTTACGGCAGCGCACTCGTCAACTTCGCGAAATCCTTCGACTTGCCGATTAAAACGAACGGACGAACCGGTTCAAACGGTTTTTGGGAAAATCAAGGGTTTGAAGCGGTCACGTACAATCCTGAACGCGATCGCGGAGAAAATCCTTATGTATGGTATCCGAAAGGCGTTTCCGAACAAAAAGACCATTAAAGTTCCGATTGACAGAACCCCGTCGCACGACGGGGTTCTGGTTATTTTTGCCCTGCTTCCTCATCAACGTTTTTTCGGGCCCGTTCCATGATGTCCATCAAAACTTTGTAATCGGATTGAAGCGAAAGCTTCTCTTTGCGGATTTTTTCCATTTCATCGACGAGTTTATGATTTTCGTTTTTCAACTCGTCAATCATTCGTTTTAATCGTTCGTTCTCCTTCAACAATTGTTCGGCTGTTTCACTTTTTGTCCGAAGCGTCTCCAAATAAGTAATGGCGTCGTCCCATGCGACAACCTTGTCTTTCGCCTTAGCCAACTGTTCAGATTCCGTCGAGGGCTCCGGCAGCTTTCTTTGTTTTTTCGCAAGCGCGATCGCCGATTCATATTGTTTCCGCACTTGGGAGTTCCAACGAAATCCACAGGCGGCAGCGGTACGGTTTAATCGTTTTCCCACCTCTTCAAAGGCGGCGAGTTGTGTCCCTCCTTCCCGGATATGGCGCAATACGACTTCCGCCAATTTCACATCTTCTTCCTTGCTCCACGCATCTTGCCGCGACTTTGTCACGACGTACCCCTCCTCTCGGCAATTGACGTTCGAACGTTTTCGCATTGAAAACGTTTCGCCCTTCTTACAACCTTATGCCTCTGCTAGAAAAGATAGACTTGCTGACGAACAAACGAACCTATCGACAAAAAAAAGAAGCCCGGCCGTACGCCAAGCTTCCGCCATTTCCTGATCAAAACACAAAAAAACAGAGACACTCGATGAGGTCTCTGTTCTTACTTGTCTACGACGTTTTTCCCGTTATAGTTTCCACATTCCGGGCAAACACGGTGTGAAAGTTTATATTCTCCGCAATTGTCGCATTTCACCATGCCCGGCACGCTCAATTTGTAATGCGTGCGGCGCTTTTTCTTGCGAGTGGTGGATGTTCTTCTCTTCGGCACTGCCATGTGCGACACCTCCCCTAATCATTGTTTTCTTCCAGGAATTCGGCCAGTTTTGCCAATCTCGGATCGACACGGTTTTGCCGTTCGGATTCGGAAACGAGCGTCCATCCGTTTCCGGAAGCCAACGGCTTTTCATCCTCGTTTGCGACCCGTATCGGTTTGTCTGCCAAAATCGCTTCTTTGACGAACGGAAGCAGATCTACCGTATCATGCTCAATGTCGTGAAGAATTTCTTCTTCCCCGTCTTCTTCCACGCCGGAATCGAGTCGAAACACTTCCGTCGCTTGCAGATGAATCGGATAATCGACGTCTTCAAGCGTCTTTGAGCTTGGCAACACCATCTTCCCGAAAATCTGAAGCGCAAAAATGATTTTGCGATCCTCGAACCAAGCATGCCCGGTCACCTGAACCGGAGAAATCTCACGAATTTCCGGATCCGCTTCTCTCAGATCCGAGACGTCAACGGTCTCTTCAAACGACAGTCCGGTTTCCTTTTCAGCCTCCAATTGTTGCAAGGTCCATTTCATGAGATCACCTCAAAACAACAAATGTTATTATAGTCTTCCTATCCGTGAATGTCAAATCCGATCGTTTCTTTCGCCCGCTTTACTTCAACGTTAAAACCGCCTATGATAAAAGAAATCCAGTGACACGGAAAGGATGCAAATGGATGAAGGCTGTCGGTGTCATCGTGGAATACAACCCTTTTCACAATGGACATTATTATCATTTGCAACAATCGGTGCAAAAATCCGACGCGAATGTCGTCATCGCTGTCATGAGCGGTTCTTTCTTGCAGCGCGGCGAACCGGCGCTCGTATCAAAATGGCAGCGAACGAAAATGGCGTTGGCCGGCGGAGTCGATGTGGTCGTCGAATTACCTTATGCGTTTTCCACCGGGAAAGCGGAAATCTTTGCAAACGGCGCGATATCCTTATTGACCGAACTCGGTGCCGACATCGTCAGTTTCGGCAGTGAAAACGGTTCAATCGAACCGTTTGAAACAACGATCGAATTTCTCGACAACCATGAACAGGCCTATAACGAAACGTTGAAAACCTATCTTGCCGAAGGCTGCAGCTACCCGAAAGCTGCATCGCTTGCCTTCCAGAAGCTCACACCGGATCATTCGCAACTCGTAGATTTGTCAAAACCGAACAACATTCTCGGATTTCATTACGTTAAGGCAATCAAAGACCAAAACAGCCCGATTCGGCCGCAAACAATCGCGAGAACCGGTGCCGATTACCATGACCGTGAACTCGGCATGCGACCGATTGCCAGCGCAACGGGAATTCGCACAGCCATCGTCGAAGAAGGCAAACCGCTCGAATCGGTGAAGCGGTTCGTTCCCGATTTCACTTATCAGATATTAGAAGAATTCCGAAACCGGCATCGCCATTTCAACAGTTGGGAGCAGTTGTTTCCGTACTTGAAATTCCGTTTGTTGACGAGCCGCCCGCATGAGCTTGCCGCTCTTTACGAGGCGGAAGAAGGATTGGAACATCGATTGCAGTCGCACAGTAAACAAGCCGAAACGTTCGACGAGTTCATGAACCGAGTGAAAACGAAACGATACACGTGGACGCGATTGCAGCGGTTTTGCGTGCATCTATTGACGGCAACGACGAAAACGGACATGGAGAACATCATCAACAAGCCGCGGGCGACATACATCCGACTGCTCGGCATGTCCGATAAAGGACGCGATTATTTGAACGCGATCAAGAAAGACTTGCGAATTCCGCTTGTCTCGACAGTGTCCCGCTTCGAAAACCCGCTTCTCGAGCTCGACATACGCGCCTCCGATTGTTATGCACTCGGGTACAGCGGTGCGGCGCAAACGGAACTGTTGGCGGCCGAGTACGCCACACCTCCGATTCAATGGACACCGACTTCGTAATGAAAGCAAAGCGCATTACGACGCTTTGCTTTTTTCCTGCTCGCTGCCGGCTTTCGGCTGCAGCTTTTTCAAATAATCAAGCGCGTCTTCAAACGTGTCTACTTTGACAATTTTCATATCCGTTCCAATGTCCTTCGCCGTTTCCGCCGCGTTCCGGTAATTGTTGTCTTTGGCCGGCGCGAAGAAAATTTCCACGTTTTGTTCGTCGGCAGCGACGACTTTTTCTTTAATGCCTCCGATCGGACCGACTTCACCTTTCATGTTCATCGTGCCCGTTCCTGCGATTTTATACCCTTTCGTCCAGTTTTTTTCCGTTAACCGATTAAAGATGCCGAGCGTAAACATTAAACCGCCGGACGGACCGCCAATGTTCTCTGTATGAAAATGAATGTTCGGCTTTACCTTTAACTCAAGGTTCGGAACTTGCATGATCCCAATGCCGTATTTCGTGCCGTCGGGATCTTGATTTATAATGCGATCCGGAAATTTCCCGATGGCCACGGTCAACGTTTTCTTGTTTCCGTTCCGTTTTACCGTCAGCGACACTTTGTCCCCTTTTGTTTTCCCCTTCATAACCGAAGAAAGATCTTTGTACGTATGAATTTCCTTTCCTTCGGCAGCCACGATCAAATCACCTGGTTTCAACTTTTTCGCCGCCGGCATCCCATCGATGACTCGGATGACGATCAATCCTTTATGATGAATTTCCGGACGTTTTCCGGCATGTTTGTAGGCAATATACGTCGCTGCGAACTGGGATGTGTCCATCAAATGGAGCTGATACGTTTCGTATTCTTGCTGCGACTCACCTTTTTGCAGCAACCGATCCATTGGAATGAGTTCATGGTATTTCAATACTTTGGCAAGTGCATATTGATAGATATTCGGTTGAACAAGCCGAACCGTCATGAACAAAAATTGACCGTGTTTATATTCATGTTCTCCTTCTACGTCAATGACTGGATCGAGGTTATGAGCACTACCCGGTTTCATCACTTCGTACGGTAAACGGTAAAAAATTGAAAAAACCACGAGCGCCATAACAATCACGAACCCTAGATAACCGAACGTTTTCTTTCTCCCATCCATCATTCATATCCTCCGTTTCGAAAGTGCGGCTTCGATTTCAGGTAAATGTTTCCTCGCTTCTTCTTCCCCAAGTTTAATCATTTCCGCGACGTTCGTAAATGTACGAGAATTATAAGAACCTAACGGCGGCTTTATCATGACGTCCGCCTCCATTTCATGCAGGCGAACCATTTCCTCTTGCATAATGTCGATGGTCTGCATGATTACGTCGAAAATCGAATGAACTTCTGAAGATCCTTTAAAAGAGGAGACATCCACGGCAATCACGACATCGGCGCCCATCTGTTTCGCTGCGGAAACGGGAACACGATCGATCACTCCGCCGTCCACGAGCAGTTTTCCGTCAATTTTCGCTGGAACGACAATGCCGGGAATCGAAATGCTTGCCCGCACCGCTTCCGCGGCAGAACCTTCCGTAAACACCACTCGTTCACCCGCGATCAAATCCGTCGCAATGATCGCCGTCTTCGGCGTCAACTGTTCGATTCTTTTTCCGAAAGTAATCACTTTCAACAGTTCCGTCACTTTCTCGCCAGCGATAAACCCCATCTTCGGTACAATGAAATCGAGGTAATATTTGCGCCGAAACGTCGTCGCCATTTTAAACAGGCTTTCCACGTTGTGTCCTGCCCCGTACAATGCCGCCGTCAACGCTCCCATACTGCTGCCGGCAATATAATCGATCGGAATGTTGGCTTCCTCAAGCACCTTCAACACCCCGACATGGGCAAACCCTTTGGCGCCGCCCGATCCGAGCGCCAAACCAACTTTCGGTCTCACATGCTTCCCTTCCTTCCGGAGTGTTTCCCTTGACTCCTTCACTTTATGGTCTAAAAGGCGTCTCGATACGTATAATTTAGCAAGAGGGCTTGTTCTTGTTTTCCCTTTTCAAAGCTTAAAGAAACGACACGTAACCATTTGATCTTGATTTGAGCATCCGCCGAAACTCGGTTAACCGCGTTGCACGAGGAGGCCAAAACATCGTGTGGAGCCATACTGCCCAATGGAAAACATTGTTCATGACAACATGCGCACTCACCATCGCCGCTTCCTTGATGATTTTTCCGAAGGCAGCTTACGAAGCATCATTGCGTGGATTGGAGATGTGGTGGGACGTTGTGTTTCCATCCTTGTTGCCCTTTTTCATCATGTCCGAATTGTTGATCGGCTTCGGCGTCGTACATTTGCTTGGGGCCGTCTTCGAGCCGTTCATGCGCCCTTTGTTTCGTGTGCCTGGTGCCGGCGGATTCGTGTGGGCGATGGGAATTGCCTCCGGCTACCCCGCCGGTGCGAAACTGACCGCCCGCTTGCGTCAGGAAGGCCAGCTGACGAAACTTGAAGCAGAAAGACTCGCCTCTTTCACGAACTTCTCCAATCCTTTATTTATGTTCGGAGCTGTCGCGGTCGGTTTTTTTCATAATGCCTCACTCGGTCTTATTCTCGCGGCGAGCCATTATCTCGGAAACTTTTGCGTCGGCCTCGTCATGCGTTTTTACGGAAAAGGCGAAGAACGCGTCTATGCCTTCAAGGGATATCGCAAAGCTTCGATCCGAAAAGCGATCGATCTCATCCATCATGAACGCCAACGCGATCGCCGCCCGCTCGGTAAGCTGTTGGGCGACGCCGTTTCTTCATCGGTCTCGACTTTGTTGACGATCGGTGGATTCGTTATTCTATTTTCCGTCATCAATCGAGTGTTTGAACTTTTACACATTACCGACGGCCTGGCAGCGATCGTTTCGTTCATTTTGAACCAACTGCACATTCCTCCCGAATTAAGTCATGCGCTCGTTTCCGGCTTGTTTGAGATTACGCTCGGCGCCCAAACGGCGAGCCAAACCGATACGTTTCTGTTTTACCAAATCATGGTCACTAGTTTCATTCTCGCTTTTTGCGGGTTTTCCGTACAGGCGCAAGTCGCCAGCATTCTCGCCGACACCGATATTCGGTTCAAACCTTTTTTCCTTGCAAGAGGATTGCACGGAATTTTTGCGTCCTTATTTACGCTTATCCTTTGGAATCCACTATTTGTCGAACGCACGGCGGGAAAATCGACCGTTACCGTCGATACATTCGAAACGAAAACCGCATTCCCGGTTTTGCAATCGGCGTGGGAACACTTGCTTCATTACGGCGCCTTGGTTTCGTTCGTTGCTCTATTAGCGTATATGGCGATCACAATCGGAAAGATGAAAAAAAATCCCCTGACATAACGGCGGGGAATCGAAACCGGGTGAGGCGTTCATTTCATGCTTGGAACTTTTCGCGGAGCGCCTTTTCAACCGGTCCCGGCACGAGTTCCGACACCGGTGCGTGATATTTAGCGATTTCTTTAACGATGCTGGAACTGAGAAATGAATATTGACTGTTCGTCATCATAAAAAAAGTGTCAATGTCCTCGTTCAAAATCTTATTCATCGATGTAATTTGCATCTCGTATTCAAAATCGGAAATGGCCCGCAGTCCGCGCAAAATGACGTTCGCTTTTTTCGATTTCGCATATTCAACCAAAAGTCCGTTGAACGATTCGACCGAAACATTGTCGAATTCGTTGGTTACCTGCTCGAGCAAGCCGACTCTTTCATTCACGGAAAACAACGGGTGTTTGTTCCGATTATTCAAGACGGCGACATACACGCGGTCAAACACTTTCGCTCCTCGCTTAATAATATCCAAATGACCATACGTGACCGGATCAAAACTCCCCGGGCACACGGCAATTCTGTCCATGAAAATCCCCCCTCGTTTCACTCATTGGCCGCATTTCTGTAAACGGAAACGACTGTCGTCCCGCCGTACGTTTCCGATCGATCAAGCTTGAGCTCCCCATATGTACGGTTCAGTCGAACGCTTTCGTGATGCTCGACGACGATCAATCCGTCCGGTTCTGACAAACGGTCGCGATCAATCTGTTCCAACTCTTCGACAAGGTTTTGCCTCATGTACGGAGGGTCCAAAAAGATGACGCGGAACTTCAAGCCTCGTTTTACAATCGCTTTCAGCGCCGTCTTCGCCGCGTTTCGATAAATTTCGCTTTTGTCCTGGAAACCGCAGCGCTCCACATTCTCCTTCACGACTGCGATTGCTTTCGGATCGCGGTCGACAAAGATCATTTCGTCGATGCCGCGGCTCAACGCCTCAATGCCCAAGCCGCCGCTTCCACTGTACAAATCAAGCCCGCTTCCCCCGTCGAAATAAGGGCCGATCCTGTTAAAAATCGATTCTTTCACTTTGTCTGTCGTCGGCCGCGTCTTCTTTCCCGGAACCGCCTTTAACGGTCGGCCTTTGCAAACCCCGGCGATGACTCTCATGACGCTCACCTTCTTCGTTAGTCGCACAACGTCCTAGGCCTCTCGATCCGAATACGCTCGTGTCAAGATGCTCAAGTACAATCGGCTGCTGCCCAAACGTCCATCCGAGTGCCGATGGACAGTGCTTGTGTATGCGATTTCAGATCTATCCTATCATAAAAAGAATTCGACACCAAACGGAAGATGGTTTTTTCAAGTTCATGTATAAACGACAACATCCCCGTTCATACTAGGGACAACAGCATGGTTATTGAATCATGTTGTTGCCAACCGCGGAGAAGGCTTACGTTTCCCCATAAGTTCTTCCTCCGGTTTCTCCTCTCCCATTGCCTTTGACCTGAATAAGGTTGTAAAGGCACCCACAGGTCGATTCCTGTGGGTATTTTTATGTTGACGAAAAAAACTGCCCCCCAACTCGGGGGCAGTTCGACTCAAATTTTCAACTTGTAATCATATTCTTTCGCTTTGTCTGAACTCGGTTGCTCAAATTCCGTTTTCAAAAACGGACGCTGCGAGAGTTGGACGTCCTTCACATAAGGAAGCGCGTTCAAACGCTCTGCGGTTTGTTCGCAATTGTCGGCATCGCAGTAGAGCACGGCATATTTCAGACGTTTCGAAACGTAATGAACATTTCCGTACTTCCGCAGCGATCTTGACGGCTTTAATGAACGGATCCAAACGATTAATCCGACTCGCTCCTTAAACATACGACTTCCCCTTACTGAATGTTTCTATTGTCAGTATAACATGGATTTAACGACAATTGCATTTACCGCCTGCACCGCATCCCCCGCTGCAACGCATGTTGTCGAAAAACGGATTCCCCGTCGGCACTTTGATTTTCGGGGAAACCGCGAAAGCAATAATTTGCGACAGTTCGTTGCACAACGCTTCAAGTTCTTCTTCGGCTTTTTTGAAAGCGGCGACCACTTCGTTCATGTCGAGTTCCCGTTTCACTTCACGGACTTGTTTCGTCACGCTGTCAAACTCGGGATGATATTTCCCGAACCGTTGAACTTCTTCGTATTTGGCCTTCATTTTCGCAAAGCGTTCAATCAGCCTTCCCGCTTCTTCGTCTTCCCGCAATTTATTTTTGCACGCCCTGTAATGATCGGCAGTTTCCGAACGCGCGATCATCCCGGCAAGAGCATCGGCTTCTTCAAGCAATGCATAATCTTCAATGGTGGCGATCACATCCAACACCTCCACCATCAGTGTACCATTTTTTTCACCAAAAATCTTTCGCTTGTCTCGACTCTATCGAGGTTGATGGTACGGAAAAGGTTGATACGGTCCTTGAGGGGGCGGATACGGTCCGTAAGGATACGGTTGCTGCCCGCGGGCGTCGGACGATCCCCCGGTATTTGTGTCGGATTGCGAGGCTGCCCCTCCGTTACCTCCCTGGAATGATTCCATCACTTTCTGTACGTTTGTTAATACGCCGCTAAATTCGTCGATGTAATGTTGCAAATCGTTGAAGTCGATCTTCTTGATCACTGACATGACGTCGGCAAGTTTATTTGCCTGTTCACGCGTCCTCGGCTCGTTACGCTTTTCCGGCAAATACGGATCCCAAATTTCGTGATCTTCCCCGAATATGACCCATTCTTCGTAAATTTGCTGCCACGTTCGATTTTCGTTGCGTACTTCTTCAGCGAGTTTCGGATGTTTACGCACGAACGTCTTGAATTTCTCAAGCTTCTCGGAAGCCATTGCCCGTCACCTCCCGAATGCATTCTGGGCTTACTACATAATACCCGCAGACAGGAGATGCGTGCGCCTATTTTAAAATGGGGTTACGAAATCTTGCGTATAATATTTTTCGTAAACGCCGACTCCGATGGCGGTAAACGAATGGCGAAACAAGTTTTCCCGGTGTCCCTCACTGTTCAACCATCCGTATACAGCCGCCAACCCGTCGACATAACCTGCAGCAATGTTTTCACCGGCAAGAACATAGCGAACGCCGGCTTCGTGCAGCCGGTCGCCGAGATCGCCTTCCGTTGGAGATACATGAGCGAAATAATCGTTGACTGCCATATCCTTGCTGTGCAAATAAGCGGCACGAGCAGCACCGTCATGCCATTTAAGGGTTGAAAGGCCGTAACGTTGCCGAAGCCGATTGCTGACGGCAGCGATTTGCCGCTCTTCTCCTTCTTCAATCGGACGCCATTGTTTGCGCGATTCGATTTTCGGTTTCCGGATGTGTCCGCGATACGTAACCGAGTACGGTTGCAAGCGAATGGTCGTTTCTGCGTTCATGTAACGAATGCCTTGCAGGCGATCCGTGAACGTATCAAAATAAAGAATCGCATAGTCATTTCCCACCTTGACAAGCGGACGGGCCTCCAAGTCGCTTTTCTTCAATCTAAACCGATAGGAACCGCCGTCATAGCGGATGGTGACAGTTGATTGCATAGAAAACGAAGAAATGGCTTGATTTCTGGCTTCTCCGATGTGCAACGGAGCGATGTCGAGGTTTTTACCGAGTGCAAACACGGTTACCACTTTACTGTCGGCGACTCCGATCTGCAAGTAACCACGTTCGTATTGATCATACACCCACCAATCATAACCATAAGCTGAAGGATCGATGCGGGACGGCTTGCCGAAAGTATTTTCCACTTGTGCCCCGCTCTTTCCGATCCACTGTGCGAGGCCTTGTTTCATTACAGGAACAGGAACACTCGGTTCATCGGTTTTACGGTCTTCTGTCCCGAAAGTGCCGTCTAATACGGACAACGGAGCTTCGTTGTACAAAAAAACGAGAAAAAGCACGAGGATGCCTGCGGATACAGAAAACTTGCGTATGATTCCCACCAACAATCACCCCTTCAACTGAGCCGAGACTTCGCCAAGTCGGCTCGCACCCGCCCCGCATAACAATGACCCCTGTCACCTTGCACGGGGACAGGGGGACAGGGGGACAGGGGACACGAACTGGAACCGTTACCGGTCTACCTCTTTCTTCATGATTGTGCGCTTCGGCAATTTTTTTAAACAAACCACCTTTTTGCTCCTTGGATCAATCATGACGACGATCAATCGGCTGCCTTTCCTCATGGCCACTTCGTAAACGTCACTGCCGCGAAAATGAGTTTTCCGGATGTTTTTGACCGTTCCGTTTACGGTTTCGTGCGCGATTTCAAGAACTTCACTTCTGTTCAGCCTTGATTCGGCATGAACGGTCGTCGACATTAGACTAAGCGTGCAAAGGACGATGCACATCGACGCCAGCGATTTTCTCATCGGCTTCCTCCCGTTCACATTTTTTCGTCAGTATTCCCAGAGAGGAAAGAAATCATTCACGTCGTCGCGCATTACTTCTTGCCTGTGCTCGGCATCGTTCTCATCGTTCTGCCCATCGCCGAAGTCGTATACGGATCTTCCTTGACGCCTCTCTTCCGCTCTGTCGTGATCCACTTATAAATGACAATGCACAACGCAATGCCGTAGGTGATCTCCTGAATGACCTTCATAAAAACGCCGGCCGCTTGCTGGTCCCATTCCGGCGTCATGAACCAAACCAATTGCGGAACGTTCGAATAAGCGTCGTAAGCCATATGGTTGGAAAAAGCAAGCAACGCACAAGCCGGCGTCAGCAACATGCCGTCGGCAAACAAATACCCCATTTTCATTAAGTAAGAAAGCTGCCGCATTTCTGGAAGCGGTGTAATCACCGGCCACCACATGAAAAATCCGGTGAGGAGCAAAACGCCGTTCGTGACCGGCATCCAATACATATGGCTCATGATGTAGTTGAACACGAGCGGCAGATGAACGAACGAGAACAGCGCATTGAAAAATACGACGGCGAAAAAAGGCTTCGTGAATGTCTTTAAAATTTTATACATGACCGGCATGTTCAGCACGGGCTTCCAAAACCATTTAGGAATACCGAGCAAAATTAACGGCGGCACGCATAAGTAAGAAATTGTCATCGTAATCATGTGAGCGCTGAACAAATACTCGCCGACGACTTTCCAAGGACTGCCTTGGACGGCATAGTAAAGAAACAAACCGGAAAAGAAATAAAATTGTTGGGAACGAGTCGCCGGTGTGCTGTTCGGAAAACGGCCGCGCCAACGCCCAGTAACGAACACGTAACAAACGGCAATCAAGATCAACAGCAATAAAAGCGCTGGATGCCACATATCGTTGAAAGAATATAAGGTTAAAGAAGGTTTCACGTTGTTCATTTCCTGCACCTTCCTTTGAATAACGAGGATATCCCCATTTTACCACATGTCGAGCGGACTATTCGAACGAAGGCGATCTGTTCCTAAAATGGACACAAGTTGTTTGGCGGTTACAGTTATGCTACGATCGGGGTTGAAAAAGCAATTGCGGGCTGCGGCGGCTCATTACCGTTGCACACCGCTCGTTTTCGTACTATGATAGAATTTAGGCACAAGCATAAACGGGAAAAGAAAAAGCCGCGGCATGAAACGATTCACGGCTTCGATGTTAAGGAGGAAAATCATGAATTTTGACAAGGCAGGCATTCAAGGACAAGTAGTACGGTTCTCCGACTTGGAGCATATCATGCACTCGTTGGAAATGATTCGCGGAGGACAATGGGACTGGGATCGCGTTACCTACGATCATAAATTCGAAAACCGCGATACCGGAGACATCTATTATTTACGCGTACAAGGGGTTGCCGTGAAGGGCGAAATCGAACAATCCCACGCGGAAGTCAAGCTGTTAACGCCGATCTTGGGACATCATTATTATCCGCACGGCATTGAATATGACGAAGAATTTCCTGAAGTATTGGTAAGAAAATGCAATGAAAAACTATCCCAGTTGAAAGAGTTGCTCGACGATGTTGAACTTCGCGAGGCCAAGCCGTTGCAAGTCGAGGACGTGACGGATAAATTGTTCCACATTTCCGGGGTAGAGAACATCACGAACCTTCATGTTTGGAAAGACGGCGGGGAACCAGTGATGAGCTGTCACTTGATGATCGGAAATGACAGCGATCCAGACACCGTATTGCAAGCAGCGGAAGAGGTATTGAAAAACGAGCTCGGATTCCGGCAGACGACATTGCAAATCGACCGGTAACGACCAACGAAAACGCATGGGAATCATCGTCCCATGCGTTTGTTTTGTTCTTTATTCTTCCTCGAACACGATTTGATCGACGAGCAAGTTGATCGTCCCGACTTTCATGCCCGTCATCATCTCCACGTCATGTTTGATCCGTTCCTGCAACCGAAAACATACATCGCCGACGTTTTCACCGAACCGGACGGCGACCTTTGCCTCAATCACCGTCTCGTCCTTTTCCGTATATACGGTTATGCCTCGTGCCGGTTGTTTGTGAACCACGCGCGCAAACTCATCTTTAAGGCCCGGCACCGTGCCGAAAATGCCCGGCATTTCGCTGACAGCCGCTTCCGCAATGAGTGCGACAACCTCGTCGGTAATATGCAACGTCCCTTTGTTCAACGTTTTGACCATCATCGTGACCACCTCTTCACATAATCCTTATTTTTATATACCCGTTTTATCGCTGAGTAAGTCCGATTTCGCGATTTTTTCCTAAAAGAGGCCGTTACTTCTCAAAACCGCCGTCCAACCTTTTGGCCATATAAAACTCGTTGACAAGCTCATCATTGACGCAGAGCGAACCTTTCCGCATGCCTTCAATAGAAAAGCCGAATCGCGAATAGAGAAACATCGCCGGCCGATTATGCTCCATCACCGTCAATTCGAGACGGCGTATGCCTTTCAATCGCGCCCATTGCTCCAATCGCTCCAACAAGGCGCGTCCATACCCGCGCCCTCTGTACGCTTGCAGCAATCCAATGACAAGCGATGCCCTGTGCCGGTTTCTGCGAAGCGACCCCGCATGAGATTCTACAAATCCGACCGGTCGCTCGTCATCAAACACGGCGAAAATCGCGAGCCGCTCGGATTGTTCCGCCTCTTTTAACTGGCTTCGCATTTCCTCCAACGTTGTTTGCCTCTCGTCCGGTTCATACAACATGAATTCCGTTTCCCGATCCAGTTGCTTTTTCATTTCCAAAAAGGCCTCGGCATCTTCACAACGAATTTCGCGGATTTCCATTTCCCTATTCCCCCTTTGCCGGCCGTGAAAGCATATTCTGCCTTCCTTTTTTAAAGCACCGCTTTCCCATAACTTCTCGTTCGTTCCCACAGCAGAACGGTACCTTCGCTGCCGACGCATGTCATTCCGACCTTCTTTAATACTTTTATGGAAGGATGATTTCCCTTATCACATTCGGCGCCAATCTTCCGAAGGGTACAATCTTCACGGAACGCCCAATCAATCAAAGCGTGCACCGCTTCGCTTGCGATCCCGCGATTTCTGTAATTCGGATGCACCGAATAACCGATTTCTGCATAGCCGCGTACATCCCTTTTTCCGTGAAACCCGGCGTCGCCGACCAAGCGGCCTTCGCCTCGCAATATCAACAACCAAACGCCCCATCCAAGTGCGTTCGGCTGTTTTTCCAGTTGTTCAATGTACAGCGGCAAAAACCCTTTCAACTCTTCCGTCGGCCAATCGGCAGGCACGTCTGCACCGAGATGTTCCTGCAACGCCTGTCGTTCCAACAAAATCGCCCTCGCCGCCGGTAAAGAACAAGGGATCAGCCGCAATCGTTTCGTCATCAATTCCAATCCTTGAACCCTCCTGTCACAACCAGCCGGTCGCCTCGAAAAAAAGACGGAATTCTGAGAATTCCGTCAGCCTGTACCGAAAATCGCTTGAAATAAGCTTGTCGTTGTTCCATGCGGAAAAAACACGTAAAGAAGCAAGTAAACGATCATTCCCGTCAATGCGGTAAAAAACCAGATCGTTGCCGTCCATGGCCCGAGCTTTCGATGCTTCACAAAATTTTTTTTCAATGCGAGCGTCAAAGTGACTGCACCGAACACACCGCCCGTCGTCGACAAGAGGATGTGAAAAACGAGAAAAATCGTGTAGTACGGCAAATAACGGTCTGGCCCGCCGAAAGACGTGTTTCCGATGAAAATCGTGCGATACATGTAAATAATGAAAAAGGCGAGCGCAAACCCGGATGCCGTCAACATAAACCTCCGGTGCGTTTCGATCTTTCGCCGGCGAATGAAAGACCAGCCGAACGCCATTAAAACGGCGCTGACGACAATGCACCCCGTGCTGATCAATGGCAATAGTGCGATGGTGATTCCCCCCTCACAATGCACGAAACCTCCCGTCGGGGAGGTTTGTGACGTTATTTGTACCAGATGAGCGTCATCAGCGTAGCGACCGTCAAGACGGCGACGGTAACCCCGCTCGCGATAAACCCGATCGGGAACTCATGATTCTTGTCTTTCATGTGCATGAAATAAAACATTTGAAACGCCGCTTGAATCACCGCAAGCAACAAAATAAACAAAGGGACGAACTTGCTTGAGGCCCCCATGGCTACTGCGATGAAGGCAAGCACCGTCAAAACGATCATCATCGCGAACGATACGAGATGGTTGCGCAATTCTTTCTTTTCCAGCTGCCTCTCATGCTTTTCCTTGATGGACGACATATGGTTCGAATTGGATTCCATGCTTTACCCAACCTTTCCCATGAGATAAACTACCGTGAATATAAACACCCAAACGACGTCTACAAAGTGCCAATATAAGCTGGCAATGTATAGTTTTGGCGCAGTCGTCGTGTTTATGCCCTTTTTCAAGGTTTGCAAAATGAGCGTCAAAATCCACAGCGTTCCGAAGAAAACGTGTCCCCCGTGAAAGCCAAGCAGTGTATAGAAAGAAGACGCAAACGCATTGCTGCTATATGTGAAATCTTCTACGGTCACATACGTATAAAATTCGTTCACTTCAAGACCGACGAAAACCCAACCAAGCAAGATCGTAACCCAAAACCAAAACTGCATTTTCGCCATGTTGTTTTTTCTCATTTGGATGATGGCGAGCACGCTTGTCAAGCTGCTGATCAACAGCGCCATCGTCGCGGCGAAAATCGTCGGAAGTTCAAATAATTGATCCGGACCGGGCTCTACTCCAGACAAGTCGCGCGTAAGTCCGAGATACGTTCCGAACAAGCAAGCGAACAATACGGTTTCCCCGCCGAGGAAAAACCAAAAGGCGAGAAACTTGTTTTTCCCTTCAAGGGTAGCCGTTTCCGGATGAGGGACGAATGGTGCCGAATGATTAGACATTACGCTTCAGCCCCTTTCCGTTTGCTTTCTTTTTGTTTCAATTCATCCGGGATCAAATGGTGGCCGTGATCATCATAAAGGGAATGAACCAACATGCTTCCGAACATGATCGCCAATCCGAACGCAGCAACAAACAGACTGCTTTTGTTTTCCGCGCTGAAAATGAACCCGAACCCGGCAATGAACGCGCCGAAACTCATGATGATCGGAATGATCGAATTGTTCGGCATATGAATCTCGCCCAACGGTTCAGCAGGCGTCACACGGTCGTTGCCGTTCCTTTTCTCCGCCCAAAATGCGTCAAATTCTTTGACGAGCGGCGTTTGTGCAAAATTGTATTCAGGTGCCGGAGAACTGATCGACCATTCGAGCGTTCTTCCATCGCCGTACCATGCGTCTCCCTTTGCCTTTTCACCTTTGATCGATGTAACGACGATGTTCCAAGTGAACAAGATGGTCGCGACACCCATGAAAGCGGCTCCGATGGAACTAATGAAATTCATATCGCCCCAGCCGAGTTCCGCGGGATACGTAAAGTTCCGGCGCGGCATTCCCATTAAACCGAGGAAGTGCTGCGGGAAAAACGTTAAATGGAAACCGATGAAAAACAACCAGAAATTCCATTTCCCAATCGTTTCGTTCAAGAAGCGTCCGAAAATTTTCGGCCACCAATGATAGATGCCGGCAAACAAACCGAACACAAGACCGCCGACGATCACGTAATGGAAATGGGCAACGACAAAATAGCTGTCATGAAACTGGAAGTCAGCTGTAACAACAGCCAACATGACTCCGGTCGTTCCGCCCATGACGAACGTCGGAATGAAACCAAGCGCAAAAAGATTTGCTGTTGTGAAACGGATTTGTCCTCCCCACAAGGTGAACAGCCAGTTGAAAATCTTCACACCCGTCGGAATCGCAATAGCCATCGTCATAATTGCAAATACGGAGTTGGCAACTGGACCGAGCCCTACTGTGAACATATGGTGAGCCCAAACCATGAACGCCAAGAACCCGATCAATACAAGAGCGAGAACCATCGAAGTATAACCGAAAATCCGTTTTCTCGAATGTTGAGAAATTACGTCAGACAAAATTCCGAAAGCAGGTAAAATCAAAATGTATACCTCCGGATGTCCGAAAATCCAAAAGATATGTTCCCAAATGATCGGGTTTCCGCCCGCGCTCGGATCGAAGAAATTTCCGCCGAACAAGCGGTCGAAAAACAGCAAGAACAAGCCGATCGTCAATGCCGGGAAGGCAAACAAGATGAGAACGGAAGTAATGAAAATCGACCACGTAAACATCGGCAAGCGCATCCAAGTCAAGCCGGGGGCGCGCATGTTAACAATCGTTACGAGGAAGTTGATGCCTCCCATTAACGTTCCAGCACCGGCGATCTGCAGGCCGAGGACGTAAAAATCCATACCGAGCCCTTCATAAATATCGGAAAGCGGTGCGTAAGCGGTCCATCCGGCCGCAGGTGCGCCGCCGAGAAACCAGCTGCAGTTTAACAGCACTCCGCCGAAAAAGAACATCCAAAAACTAACGGCGTTCATGAACGGAAACGCTACGTCGCGAGCACCGATCTGCAACGGAACGATCGCATTCATTAAGCCGAAGATGGCCGGCATGACGGCGAGAAAGATCATCGTCGTTCCATGCATGGTAACAATTTGATTGTAAATCTCCCCGCTCAGAAAATCGTTTTCCGGAACGGCTAACTGAACACGGATTAAAATAGCCTCGATCCCGCCAAACAAGAAGAAAAGGAATCCGCTCATCAAATATAAAATTCCGATTTTCTTATGATCAACGGTGGTGATCCAATCCATGAACCAATTGTTTTTGTATCGAGGCAAATGTTCTGCCGTAGAAGACAAGTTGTTCAACCTCCTTTATTGCTGAGGGAGTTCAATTCCCGTTTTTTGTTGCATTAAGTATTCCGCGAGCGCATCCGCCTGTTGTTCCGTCAACTTCGCGCCGGAACCGTCGGAAAAGGACGGCATTAAAATGTCCGCCTTGTACTTCGGAGCGTTCAAAATCCAATTTTTCAAGTTTTTCTTATTGTACTCAAGAATCCCGGAGATCATTGTCCGTTCTCCGTAAGCGGCCAAGTTGGGCCCGACATTTCCCCCGTTTTTGCCGATCGCGTGGCACCGCAAACATTGCTGTTTGAAGATCTTGCGGCCTTGTTTCGCTTCGGCCGTTTTCGGCTCATCGGCGCCTTTCTTCATTTCTTTCTTCCACGCTTCAAACTTGTCAGGACTTAAAGCAACGACCGAAAAATCCATGAGAGCATGGGAAGCGCCGCAAAGTTCCGCACATTGACCGAGATACACGCCTTCTTTCGGAACTTCGAACCACATGCGGTTCACCAATCCGGGATTGGCATCTTGTTTCCCAAACAACGTCGGTACCCAGAAAGAGTGAATCACGTCTTTCGAGGTCAATTCCACGTAAACTTTCTTACCTGTCGGCACGTACAAATCAGTGGCCGTCTGGATGCCGAGATCCGGGTATTCGAACTGCCACCAATATTGGTGGGCGGTCACTTTAATCCGAATGGCATTTTCCTTGTCGATTTCGCTGGCCGAAGGCCGATCATCTGCTAATACGAACACTTGATAAACCGTCGGTATAGCGATGATTATAATGAGGATGATCGGAATGACCGTCCAAATAATCTCCAGCTTTGTATTCCCTTCTACCTGCTCCGGAATCGAATCGTCATCTTTTCTTTTGCGAAAACGAATGATGACATAAAAGAAAATGACCATGACTGCGAGAATTACGAGTAACATGATCCCTAAGCTCAATAACATGAGATCCGCTTGCATTTTGGCGTTCTTTCCGACCGGATTCAACGCCGACGAATTCGTGTTGCATCCGGACAGGATGAGAAGGAATGCCAAAACGAGTGGCGCGAACCGCCCGAAACGAGAAATCAACTTCATTCTCTAATTCAACCCCGCTTTCCAAAAATCCTAGAATAGTGTGACAGCAACCATAAGCACAAACAAGACCGTTAAGTAGTTCAACGAATAAACGAACATCGCTTTCGCCCACGCGATGTCGTCCTTGAATCTATGCGAGGAAAAACCAAGCATGATCCAACCAATTCCCAACAATCCGCTTACGATCAAGTAAACCGGACCGAGCGGATAAAGAAAGAATGATGAGATTACAAGTGCTACCAAATACGTATTGATTTGCCTCTTCGTGAACGCAAAACCTGCAACGACGGGCAACATCGGAATTCCAGCTTTGCGATACTCGTCCGTTCTTTTCATGGCAAGCGCCAAAAAATGCGGCGGCTGCCAGAGAAACATGACAATGAACAACAACCAGGCAATCATGCTCAAGTTCGGATCAATCGCGGCCCAGCCGATCAAAGGAGGCAACGCTCCCGAAATTCCGCCGATGATCGTATTCAAGGAATGCGTTCTTTTCAGCCATATCGTGTAAACGACGACATAAACGAACAATCCTGCCACGCCGAACACCGCAGCGGCATAACTGCCGGTAAGCAGCAAAAAAAACACGCCGAGGGCAGATAATGTTAACCCGTACGTTATCATTTGCGAACCGCTGATGCGTCCTGTTGCAGACGGACGTTCATGGGTTCGTTCCATTACCGGGTCGATGTCGCGATCGACATAGTTGTTCAACGCACAACCGCCGGCAATGATAAAGGCTGTGCCGAGCAGCGTCCAGAAAACGACGTCGATTTGTCCGAAAAACGTCAACCCTTGAAAATGCAATGCGAGCCAAATTCCTGTAAATGTCGTAATGAGGTTGGAAAAGACAATGCCGGTTTTTGAAATCCCGACATACTCTTTCCATGACACCTTTTGTTTCACGTCGGCTGCCGAATCCGCCGATTTGGCTGAATTCATGGAAGTCATCGATTTGCTCATGGTCACCTGCTCCTTCTTGCAATGATCGTTCGTCCTACGCCCCTCCTATCCCGCCAAATCAACGATCATTCAAACATGTTACGTTTATTTTAAAAATATCATTTCCATTATAAACGAAGTCGCTTTCAAATGCACAGTTCGCGAGAAATTGACATGAAATTGACAAAATGTTTGCTTTGATCGCTGCAACAGGTATTGTATAAAGGAGTAGGGAACGAATGGCGATCATTCTTTCTCTATACTACACGAACTGTATCAATGAATTCAAATGGTGATGTCCTTGCCGGTCTGCCGGTCATTTCCATCGTAGACCGAAAGGATTGAATTTATTCTTCTTTAAAAATAAGATGGGAGAAGAACCGCAAACGTTTGCTTCAAACGAAGCTCAATCGGAATCGAGAAGGTGGAACTCATGGATCGCGGACTCAAACTATTAGCCGTCCTTACCGCCGTTGGTATGCTCGTTGTCGTCATCATGGGCGCAATCGTCACAAACACGGGCTCGGCCAACGGATGCGGTACCTCATGGCCGCTATGCTATGGACGTGTCATACCTGAACAAATGAACCATAAAACTTGGATTGAATTAAGTCATCGAGTCGTTTCGGCATTGCTCGGAATGATGGTGCTGGCGCTTGCCGTTTGGTCAACGTTGCGTCTTCCGCAGAAAAGGGAAGTCAAATGGCTCGCAGGCATGTCGGTATTTTTCATTGTTTTGCAAGGGCTGCTCGGCGGCGCCGCTGTCATTTGGCAGCAATCGTCCTTTGCACTCGCCCTGCATTTCGGTTTTTCGATCATCTCTTTTGCGAGCGTCCTTTTGCTCGCTTACGTCATTTTTGAACGGTTAAATGCAGATGCACAATATACACCTTTGCTCAACCGCACGTTACGCGGTCACATTTACGGCTTAACTCTATACACGTATGCGGTGGTTTATTCCGGCGCCTTCGTTCGCCACAGCGGCTCAGCTGCGGGTTGCGGCACCTCCTGGCCGCTCTGTCACGGCGAATGGCTGCCGGCCTTAACAACGCCCGGCGGCGTTCAATTCATCCACCGCGTCGCCGCCGGCATTGTCTTCCTTTGGACCTTGTATTTGCTTATGCGGCTTTGGAAACCATTTCGTTCCGATCGTTTTTTGCGCATGACGGCCTTGACCGGGTTTTTGCTAATCAGCGCGCAAGTGTTCACCGGCGCACTTGTTGTCGTCTCCGGTTTGAGCTTAATCTTCCTTTTGCTGCACGCTTTCTTCATAACTTGTTATTTTGGCATCCTTTGTTTTCTCTACATGATCGCCCTGCGTGCCGGCCGTCCATAAACAGAATCGGCCGCGGCGTTCCATAAGGAACGCCGC
>DASSOY010000064.1 GCA_035700025.1 Bacillales bacterium
GAGTTTCCTCGTCACGCTTGGCTTTTTGTTCAGTTTTCAAGGAACAACTTCCTTCATTTTCGTCATCCGCAAAACGTCTCGTTTCGCGTCGGAATTTCGTCGTCGCTTTCTAACAGCGACTTTATTAATATACCACGCTGCACAACGCATGTCAACCAATTCGAGCAATTTTTTTCGTCCGTATCGATTGATCATACATTTCGGCGACGAAAAATACTATACCATCTTTCATCCAATTTCGCAATACCTTTTCAACAAAAAAAGAAAGACCCGCTGAAAGCCGGTCAGCGGATCTTGCGACAAATGCTTTCTTACGACTGCGGGCGCATTTGCGGAAACAGCAAAACATCACGAATCGACGGGGAATTCGTCAACAACATGACAACGCGGTCAATCCCGATGCCAAGTCCGCCGGTAGGCGGCATGCCGTATTCGAGCGCCTCGAGGAAATCCTCGTCCATCATATGCGCTTCATCGTTCCCTTCGCTGCGCTCGCGCACTTGCGCCTCAAATCGTTCCCGCTGGTCGATCGGATCGTTCAATTCCGAAAAAGCGTTGGCGTGTTCACGACCGACGATAAACAGTTCGAAACGATCGGTGAATCGCGGATCGTCTGCGTTCTTCTTCGCAAGCGGGGAAATCTCGACGGGATGTCCGTATACAAACGTCGGCTGAATGAGCGTATGTTCCACCTTTTGCTCAAAAAACTCATTAACGATATGACCGAAAGTCATCGAAGGTTTGATTTCAACACCGTGTGCTTCGGCGAGCGCACGAGCTTCATCGTCGCTCATCCGTTGCCAGAAGTCGACACCCGTTTCCTCCTTGACCGCGTCTACGATGTGAATCCGGGTCCATTGCGGCGAAAGATCCAATTTATGTTCGCCGTACGTGATACTCGTTGTTCCTAATACTTCGCGCGCGGTATGAACGATCACGTTTTCCGTCAATTCCATGATGTCATGAAAATCAGCATAGGCTTGATACAATTCCATCATCGTAAATTCCGGGTTATGACGAGTGGAAATCCCTTCGTTGCGGAAGACGCGGCCGATTTCATAGACGCGTTCGAGACCTCCGACGATCAATCGCTTCAAATGAAGCTCGATGGCAATTCGCATATACAAATCAATGTCCAGCGCGTTATGATGCGTAATGAAAGGCCGCGCGGCAGCACCGCCGGGAATGGAATGCATCGTAGGCGTCTCCACCTCAAGAAAGCCATGATCGTCGAGATAACGACGCATCGCCCGTAAAATTTTACTGCGGGTGACGAAAGTGTTTTTCACCTCCGGATTCACGATGAGGTCAAGATAACGCTGACGATAGCGCTGTTCAACGTCCTGAAGCCCGTGGTACTTGTCGGGAAGCGGACGCATCGATTTCGACAAAAGCCGAAAATCGTTCACCTTGACCGAAAGTTCCCCGACTTTTGTTTTAAAAGCAATACCCGAAACACCAACAATGTCCCCGATATCACTTTTTGTGAAAAGCTCGTATTGTTCTTCGCCGACCTGGTCTTTGCGTACGTAAATTTGAATCTGCCCCGTCAAGTCCTGAATATGGCTGAATCCGGCTTTCCCTTTGCCGCGCTTCGTCATGATCCGCCCGGCCAGCGTTACGCGCTCCTCTTTTTCCGCCAATTCCTCTTTCGTATCGTCGCCATACGCCTGGGTCATTTCGGCCGCACTGTGCGTGGGCTCATAACGGCCGCCGAACGGGTCAATCCCTTCTTCCAGCATACGGTTCAATTTTTCTTTCCTCGCGAGCATCAAGTCGTTCACGTCAAGCTCCTGACTCACAACAACCACTCCCATCCGTCCCGAGTTACCGGTCCTAATATTTTGTCGGCAAGTTACACGGCGAGTGCATCTTGCATGCTTTGCTTCGTCCGCTGCGTTCTCCCACCTTTTCCAAGAAATCCGTCCACCGCCGCACATGCCTTGACTCTACCAAGAATCGAAAACAGACGATTCACCTTCTCTTATTCAATGTTTGCCGAGCTTCTTCCGGTGTTAATTCTTCAACCGACACCTTCAAGATTTTCGAGATTTGCGTTAAAATTTTTCTCGTCGGAACCCGATTGCCCCGCTCAATTTCGCCGATGACCGAAACTGAAACTTCCATTTCATCCGCCAACGACTCTTGCGTATAGCCTTTCAGCTTTCGAAAAGCGCGAATCTTTCTTCCCCACTGTTCAGCCTCCATAATCGCACACCTTCTTTGCCTGAAATTTGCTTGACATATTCGGAAAGCGATACATTCGTGCCTGGGACCTGAAAGGAAGGATTGAGCTCCGAAAGCGGCACGAGCACAAATGCTCGCTCATGCATACGGGGATGCGGAATTGTCAAAGCGTCCGTTTCTATCGTTGCTTGATTGTACAGCAAGATGTCAAGATCAATCGTTCGCGGTCCCCAGCGGACTTCACGCGTTCGCCCAAGCTGGTTCTCCACCGAAGCGGTTGCATGCAAAAGCTCGTCTGGAGCGAGCTCAGTGGAAACTTCCGCAACCATGTTTAAAAAATCAGCCTGATCGGTGCAGCCGATCGGTTCGGTCTCGTAAATTGAAGAAAGACGCGTTACATGTATCCGGCGATGCCCGTCCATTCGGAGGACCGCTTCATGTAAATACCGATCGCGTTCCCCGATGTTCGTTCCCAATCCGATATAAGCCGTCGTCATTGAGCCTGGCGCTCCCTCGTCATTTCGACAGCAACCGAATCATAGTGCCCGGGAATCGGCGGATCAGGTTTGATAACCTTAACCGTGCAGCGTTGGATAACCGGAAAAGCGGCCAGCAGAGAGGCTGCAATCTCTTCGGACAATGTTTCAACCAATTGCCGCGCCTTCCCTTCCATCGTTTCTTTTACGAGATCGTGAACCTTGCCGTAATCGACCGTCTTGGCAAGATCATCACTCCGGCTGGCTGGTTTTAAATCCCCTTCAAGAACAAGATCGACGTAAAATCTTTGCCCAAGCCGGTTTTCTTCAGGGAAAACACCGTGGTATCCATAAAAAGACAGCCGATTCATGTAGATTTTATCCATTTCTTCACATCCTTAAAGAATGAAATCACGTCGACACGGATACCCGCTTGATCATGGCATCCATCATCGTCGTCATTCTTTTGATCGGCAATACGTCGTGCACGCGCACGATCTGACACCCTTTTCCAACGGCAAAACAAACCGTTGCCCCCGTGCCTTCCACTCGTTCATCCTTCGGGAGCGACAACGCCTTGGCAATCATCGATTTTCTCGAAGTCCCAAGCAGTACCGGGTATCCGAAGGAAGTAATTTCTTCCAACCGGTCCATCACTTCGAGGTTTTGCTCGTACGTTTTCGCAAAACCGATTCCCGGATCAAGGATGATGTTTTCTTGTTTCACGCCTGCGCGCATCACAATTTCAATGCTCTCCGTTAAATCCGCCAAAATATCTTTCATCAAATCACCGTATTGCGGATCTTTCCGATTGTGCATTAAGATGATCGGCACATTATAATGCGCAGCGACCGGCGCCATCTCCGGATCCGCTTTCGCGCCCCACACGTCATTGATGATCGAAGCCCCTGCCTCGATCGCACGCCTCGCGGTCTCTGCCTTGTACGTATCAATGGAGACCGGGACGTTAATCCGGGAAGAGACTTCTTTAATTACCGGCACCACCCTGCGGATTTCTTCTTCTAAAGAAACGGGTGTATGCCCCGGGCGCGTCGATTCTCCCCCAACATCTATAATGTCAGCGCCGTCCTTCTCCATTTGCATCGCGTGAGATACTGCTTTATCTGCTTCTACAAAACGGCCGCCGTCGGAAAAAGAATCCGGTGTAACGTTTAAAATTCCCATGACATGCGTTTTTTCAGCCAAATTCAATTGATGGTTGCCGCACCGCAGCCATTGATTCTGTTGTCCCATGAACCATACTTCCTTTCACTGCCGAGTGTCGGCGAATCCAGTGCATCGGATGATAGAGCCGTGGGATAATCATACGATATTCCCGGCGTTTATCGTACCGGACGGGATTTTCGGTAATGCGCCGCCCAATTTTGCAGCAACCTTTTGCCGTCCGCAGTCAAAATCGATTCCGGGTGAAACTGAACACCTTCAAGCGGATACCGCTTGTGGCGAATCCCCATGATTTCTCCTTCTTCTGTCTCAGCGGATACGATAACATCTTTCGGAAGCGACGCCCGTTCAACCGTTAACGAATGGTAGCGCGCAGCGGTGAACGGATTCGGCAAGTTTTCGAAAACCGTTTGCCCGTCATGATGGATTTCCGATGTTTTCCCATGCATTAAACGGTCGGCTTTGACGATGTTCGCCCCGAATGCTTGGGCAATCGTCTGATGGCCGAGGCAAACGCCGAAAATCGGAAGTTCTCCGGCAAAGTGCCGTACTACCTCTAACGAGATCCCGGCTTCATTCGGCGTGCACGGACCCGGTGAAAGTACGATCAGTTCGGGCTGCATTTCCCTGATTTCCGCAATGGTTATTTGATCATTTCGGCGAACGACCGGATCTTCTCCAAGCTCCCCCAAATATTGCACGAGATTGTACGTGAATGAATCGTAATTGTCGATCATTAAGATCAAGCTGAACTCCTCCTCGTCTCAACTCACCTCGTCTCGGCTGTTACGCGGTGGTCTTTTGTCTCATTTTACACGATGTGCGCCGCCCTTTCATCTATCGACCGTTTGCCCGGCTTTCCGTTTTTAAGCGTTCCAGTTGTTCGCGCTCAAAGGTGTACACTTTTCGGCAAAAATGGCATGTCGCTTCCGCGCGGCCGTCTTCATCGATCATCGATTGAATTTCGTCCTCACCGAGGCTGACGATCCCGTTGGCGATGCGTTCCTCGGAGCAATGACATTCGAATGAAACGTCACAGCTGCCCAGCAATTTAACGCGGTCTTCTCCAAGCCATTCGTATAAAATTTCTTCAGGTGTCAGTCCCCGCTCGACCATTTTCGAGATGGGATCGGCTTGAAAAATTTTCTGCTCGACTCGTTTCGCGGTCGTTTCCGATGCTCCGGGCATCATTTGCACGATGACGCCTCCCGCGGCGAGAATCGTATGATCAGGGTTTACGAGGACGCCGACACCGACGGATGAAGCCACCTGTTCCGAATTGTAAAAGTAGTACGCAAAATCCTCGCCGATTTCCCCGGAAATAAGCGGCACTTGACCTGTAAAATGCTGCTTAAGACCGAGATCCTTCACGACGGACAACGTCCCTTGCTTTCCAACCGCTCGCGCGACATCAAGCTTTCCTTTTTCATTTAAATCGAAATGTACGTGCGGGTGACTGACGTAACCCCTGACGTTCCCTGACGCATCCGCGTCGGCGATGATCGGACCGAGCGGTCCGCCGCCGTCGACTTTCACCGTCAATTTGTCCCGGTCTTTCAACATCGCTCCGGTCATCGCCGCTGCCGTCATCGTCCGGCCAAGCGCTGCCGATGCCGTCGCCCACGTATCATGCCTGCGCTGAGCTTCAGCAACCGTATTCGTCGTTGTCGCGGCATAGGCTCTGATCTCTCCATCCCATGCCAAAGCTTTCACCAGATAGTCTTTCATCGATGCTCGCCCTTCCTTTCAGCAAACCGTCATGAAGCGATGTTTCGTTCATAAATCAACTGCAAACCTTTCAAGGTCAGAAAACGTTCCACATGGTCAATGACCGACGACTCGCCGGCAATAAGCGAGGCTAATCCGCCGGTAGCGATCACGGAGGGCGTCGACTGCGTCTCCTGCTTGATGCGCGACACAATACCTTCCACTTGCCCAACATATCCGTACAACACACCCGATTGCATCGCAGTGATCGTGTTTTTGCCGACAATGTGATTCGGACGGGCAATTTCAATGCGCGGAAGTTTCGACGCATTGGCGATCAACGCTTCCGTGGAAATATTGATTCCTGGAGCGATTGCACCTCCGATGTATTGACCTTTCTCATTAATATAACAATAAGTCGTCGCTGTTCCAAAATCGACGATAATCAACGGCGAGCCGTACAAATGAATGCCCGCAACAGCATTCACGATCCGATCGGCGCCGATCTCTTTCGGGTGATCCGTTTTGATATCGAGTCCGGTTTTGATCCCGGGACCGATAATCATCGGTTCCCGATGAAAGTATTTTTCACACATGCGTTCCAATGCAAACATGATGGAAGGAACGACGGATGAAATGACGATGCCCCGGATGTCGCGAAAACGGATGCCGACATGTTCAAACAACGTCTTCAATTGCATGGCATACTCGTCTTCGGTCTTAGTCGTGCTCGTGCTGATCCTCCAATGGTGTTTCAATGTTTCTCCCTCGTACAGCCCGCAAACGATATTTGTATTCCCAACATCAAAAACGAATATCATTCTTCTTCGTCTCCCATTCCATCGCCGTCTTTCTATCCAAAAATAATTAGCACTGACCCAACCATAATGGGCTGCAACTAACAGCGGAATCGCTTCAACCGTGAAAAAGAGGATGTCCCGAGTGAGACATCCTGATCCATGCTTGCTTACTTATTTTCGTCGTCTTCTTCATCCTTTTTCTTCGAGTGGATGTTAACCTTTAAGTTGCTTTGATCCGAATCCTCGCCGGATTTCGAATCGGTTTCTTTCGCTGCCGGCTTTTCGCGTTTTTCTGCGTCTTCAGCGGAGATTTTCGGCAATTTCCCTTCGTGCCAGAGCGAACGAATTTGTTCGGCATCAAGCGTTTCCAGTTCGAGCAATTTCTTCACCATCAACTCGACTTTCTCCCAGTTTTCGGTGAGGATCTTCTTGCATCGCTCGTAACTTTCCTTCACGATGCGCTGCATTTCTTGGTCAATTTCGTATGCAATCGAATCGCTGTAATTTTGTTCGCTTTGAATGTCTCTGCCGAGAAACACTTGACCGCTCTGGTTATCGCCGAATTGCATCGGTCCGAGCTTCTTGCTCATCCCGAATTCGGTCACCATCCGCCGTGCCATGCTCGTGACGCGTTGGAAGTCGTTTGTCGCTCCGGTGGAAACCTCACCATTGAACGCGAGCTCCTCGGCGACCCGTCCGCCGAGCAAACCGACGATTTTCTCAAGCAATTCCGGTTCGGTCATGAAGAAACGTTCTTCTTTCGGCAGCGGAACGGTATAGCCTCCCGCCTGTCCGCGCGGGATGACGGTCACTTTATGAACCGATTCCGCCGAATCGAGCACCATGCCGATCGCCGCGTGGCCGGCTTCGTGATAAGCAACGATATCACGTTCTTTCTTCGAGATCACGCGGCCTTTCTTCTGCGGCCCCGCGATGACACGCTCAATCGCCTCATTGATGTCTTCCATTTCGATACTCTTCTTGTTCGATCGCGCAGCCACAAGGGCGGCTTCGTTCAACAAGTTCTCCAGATCCGCTCCGGAAAATCCGGGAGTCAGCTTCGCAATTGTCGCAAGTTCCACGCCTTCGGCAAGCGGCTTGTTGCGCGCGTGGACTTTCAAAATGTCTTTACGCCCTTTCTGATCGGGGCGATGAACCGGAATTTGCCGGTCAAAACGGCCCGGACGCAACAGCGCCGGATCGAGAATGTCAGGCCGGTTCGTGGCTGCAATTATGATGATGCCTTCGTTTACGCCGAAACCGTCCATTTCTACCAGCAACTGGTTCAACGTTTGTTCGCGTTCATCATGCCCGCCGCCGAGACCCGCGCCGCGCTGGCGGCCGACGGCGTCGATTTCATCGATAAAGATAATACAAGGTGCGTTTTTCTTCGCATTTTCAAACAAATCGCGAACCCTGGATGCACCGACACCTACGAACATTTCAACAAAGTCAGAACCGCTGATCGAGAAAAACGGAACACCCGCTTCACCGGCTACCGCTCGGGCAAGCAATGTTTTACCCGTACCCGGAGGTCCGACCAACAGCACACCTTTCGGGATGCGCGCGCCGAGCGCGGAAAACTTGCGCGGATCTTTCAAGAACTCCACGACTTCGACGAGTTCTTGTTTCTCCTCGTCGGCTCCCGCGACATCCTTAAACGTGACCTTTTTCTTTTCTTCGCTGTACAGCTTCGCCTTGCTTTTCCCGAAATTCATTACACGGCTTCCGCCGCCCTGCATTTGGTTCAGAAGGAAAAAGAACAAGATGAAGATAATGACGAAAGGAATGATGGACGTAAAGAACGTCACCCACCCGTTCGTTTGCTGAGCCTGATCAACATTGGCCTGGTCAGCTTTCGTCATGACTTGGTACATGATCTTCTCATTGTCGACAACATTGGTGATAAATTGTTGATTGGCAGGGTAGCCTTCGAGCTTACCCCTTATCGTATAAACACCGCCTTCAGGCTGTACCGTAATTTGCGTCACGTCACCTTCTTGGAGGTGTTTCATGAATGTGTTGAAATTCATTTCGGTGGTTTTTTGATTGGAATCGTTGAAGAAACTTACGATCCCGATGATCACCAAAAAGATAAACAAATAAAAAATGGTATTGCGGAAGATACGATTCATTCCTTCCCTCCTCTCAACAACAAAACAACCTAGTCTATCGTACCATAATGACAGAAACAATCACAACAAATATTATTTGTAGATTTCCGGTTTTAAAACCCCGATGCACGGAAGGTTGCGATACCGCTCCGCATAGTCCAAACCGTATCCGACGACAAACGCGTCCGGCACCGTAAATCCAACGAGATCCGGCGTCAAATCGACTTTTCTGCCCGTCGGTTTGTCAAGCAAAGTGACGATTTTGATCGATTTCGCTTTCCGGTGCCGAAACAATTGAACGAGATAACTTAAAGTTAAACCGCTGTCGATGATGTCCTCGACAATTAACACATCTCGGCCTTCAACGGTGGTGTCCAAGTCTTTGATGATTTTGACTTCGCCCGACGACACCGTTGCATCCCCGTAACTGGAGACGTCCAAGAAGTCCATTTCCAAATGAATCGGCATGTGCCGGGTAAGATCGGCCATGAAATGCATGGCGCCCTTCAACACGCCGATGACGAGCGGAAATTTCCCCTCATATTCTTCGGCGAGCAAACGGCCCATCTCCTCTGTCTTCGCCGCAATTTCTTCTTCTGTCAACAAAATTTCTTCGAGATCTTCTCTCACTTTCCCATATCCTCCCCGATGTGTTCGAACAACTGAAAGCGCAGCGCCAAATACCGCCTCGTCCCTTCGGACGGTTTGGCGAGCCGTGAGTGCTTCAATCCCGGAACCCAAAGAACATTTCCGCGCGAATCGGTCACGATGGGCCATTGTTCCCGCAAATGCCGCGGTATTTTTTGATCGATAAAAATAGCCTTTACCTTTTTCGAGCCTTTCATTCCGTTGGCCGCGATTCGGTCACCGGGAGCTTTTGAACGCACGAAAAGCGGCATCGAAACAAGATCCGCATCGCAAATCAACCGTTCGGGACCCTCCAGCTCGTCACCAGGATCTGCGATGAAGTCGGCCGTAATCCAACCGACAGGGCACCTTGTCTTTCCGGGTACGTCCAGCACTTCACTGTATGCGACAGCTTCCGTTGCATGATCGTTATATGAAAAAATAAAGTGGTCATATGATCGGACCACCCGTAAACCGCGAGGAAAATCCAAACGTCCGGAAGGTTGCTCATGAGTGAGCAAATGGAGCGCTTCTTCGATATGTATCAACGAAAGAGAAGCAGGAGTTTCCTCATACAGATAGTTTAATATTAGTTGAATTACCCTTCTTTGTAAAGCGATCGGAATACGTGTCAATGCCTTGACGGAACACGCAATTCTGTCCTTTTGGCGATCGACTTCGACTTCATTTAATGCCTTTTCAGCAAGCGATTGCAGGAAAAGATGGTCCGCAGTCAACACTTCACTTTCCAACTGAAACCGGGTATGTACATTAGGGTTTTCCCTTTTCAGAAAAGGTAAAACCGAATGACGAAAGCGATTTCTCGTATAAGAATCGCTTTCATTGGAAGGATCTTTTCGCGGGTGAATGTTTCGTTCCTCGCAGTACTTCTCGATTTGCTGTTTGTCGACGCCGAGAAACGGGCGGATAATTTCCCCGCACGAAAACGGCCGGCGAACGGGAATCCCGGCCCTGCTCAAGCCGAAACTGCCGCGAACTTGCCTCATCAGCATCGTTTCGATCTGATCGTCCCCGTGATGAGCAAGCGCGAGAAAGTCGGCGTGATGTTTTTTCATGATGGAGGAGAAAAAGCGGTAACGTTCCTCGCGTGCACGAGCCTGAACGCGAACCCCTTTCCCATTGTCGAGGCCGAGGCTCGCCCCTTCAAATGCAATGTCCCGACGACGGCAATAGTCTTCGACGTAACGAAGATCTTCCGCAGATTCCGCTCCGCGAAAACCGTGGTCAACGCTGGCGACAACGAGAGTCAACCCCCAAGAACAACGGACGCTGCGCAAATAATCGAGCAGCGCCATCGAGTCCGGTCCTCCGGAAACGCCGACGACGACACTCGCATTTTTGCGCAGCAATTGATGTCGTTTAATGAAGCGATCGACCGCCTGTCTGATGGCAAACACCGTCCCTTTCCATTCGATGCACCCTAAGTTTAGAAAAGCGGACAAGGCGTGTCAATCAATGTATGCCGAACAAATAGAGAAAATAGACGATAAATAAAGTGAGCCCGAGCATCAACGTTTTTGTCCATTCCCGACGCTTCTTCGGTTTGTTCGCGGAAGCTTGAGCACGTTTTGTGCCGGCGCCGACCCCCGTCGACGGCTGCGGCGTCTCGCGAACGTGAAGTCTTTTCACCATGTCTTGCCGCATGGAAGGAGCACCCGCATACTTTCCTTGCAAGGCAAACGCGATCACACGTTGATACGGCTTTAAAGAACGGTGGCTTTTCACCGCGTTCATCAGCTGTGAATAGCCGTCCTTTTTTTTGTTGAATCGTTTTGGATAGGCGGCATTGATCATGATCATCGCCACTGCAAATAAATCATAGGAAGGCTCCGCTTTTCTCGACCCGAGTCCCCAATACCCGCGGTCGAAAAACTCGGTATACTCTTTAATCGATCGGCCAATCACCGTCGTCCCCCCGACATCGAGCCAGCGAACACGAGGCGGCGGTCCGGTTACGAGCAGATTGTCTGGTTTCAAATCTCCGAACACCCATCCTGCGCGATGAAGCCGATCCAAATCCGCAAGCAGCTGCACGACGAGTATTCCGATCCATTCCGAGGGGCGCGATTGAATGAAGGAAAGCAACGGGACCCCTTTTAAATATTCCATCACATAAAAGGGGAATGTGCGGGCACCGGTGTTCCAATCATCAACGTCAATCAAAGAAGGTCCAAGGACGTTGCCCTGAACCTTGGAAAACTTCCTTAGGACATTCACTTCGGACATGAGCGAAAGACTTTCGCGGCCGATTTTGACAGCCACCCGTCCGTTGACACATTCCGCCAAAAATACGTCGCCGTTTGCCCCGCGTCCGAGCGGGCGGATGATGCGATAACGGCAATGATGCCATTTCCCGCGAATGACCGTCCCGGCGGGAAGACTATGAGCCCGATTCTTCAATGAATAGGTCATCTTCCTCCATCCGACTCCTTCTCCGCGTACGTTTGAAATAAGTAAGCGCCTCTCTCATTGCCGGTCCGGTAGGAGTGACGCCTCCCGAAGACAATTTCGACAACACTTCGTGAATGACGTTGATTTCCGGGTTCCAATCGAGAATTTTTTCGGTCGCTCGTTTTTTTCCAGGAAAACTATACAAGGCAAACCGGTTTGACCCGCTTCTAGCGCCCAAACTGAGTGACAAGTCGACAAGGGCATCTTGAACCGTCGGCAACTTCGACCGCATGCTTGCGCTCGTATCAACAAGAATGAGCACTTCCAGATTCAGTGTTTCGCCGAGTTCGTCGACGACCTCCATCACTTCCCCGCGTTTTTCCGGTGACAAATCCTTCATTTCCTCATCTTCGCCGAGAATGCTTTGCAGCTCCTTGTTCACGACCCCTTGGATCGTTTGCGTCATCGCTTGGCGAGTAACCATTTGCACCGTTTGCGACAACTGCTTCGCATACACAATTTGACTGATCCCGCCTCCGGAGAGCGCGATATTTTCAATTTCTTTCATCCCGTTCTCTGCAATCGTGTCATTTTCTACGACCCCGATCACATTGACAGTAATGCCTTGCTCCTTCGCGAGCGCGGCCATCGCTGTCGGGTCTTCTCCCTGGTTGGAACAGCCGTCGGTAATCAACAGTAATTGCCGTAACGTTCCTTTGCTCATCGTGCCATCTCCCTTTTTCCGTTAAAAATGATGCAAAACCATTACCATCTTCGACGGAAAAAGCAAGAAATATACCGCACACCGAAACCTCTATTGCGCTTTTTTCTTCGCGGCCGGCCGCGAAAATCGGGGAATCGCCGCCCATTTCGGAATGTTATGTTTCACTTTCGCAGCTACCACCGTCATATCATCGTCGATTCTCCCGTGTTTCGTACGGATGACCTCTTCCATAATTAAGTCCGCCGCTTCCTGCGGGTCATCGGTTTCCAATTCGCGGATTTTCCGTTTCATCCACACCTCGTTGTTCTCAATGTTTTCCGCCCCCTCGAAAATCCCATCGCTCATCATGAATAGCAAATCGCCGTCTTTCAGTTGTTCGCTGACAACGTCGACATCGAATTCGTCGATGACGCCCATCGGCAAATTCCCCGCTTCGATCATCCGCACTTGATCTCCCCTTTTCACGAAGCTTGGACTCGAGCAAATTTTTAAAAATTTCGCACCGGCATTTTGCAAATCGATCATGGCCAAATCCAGTGTGGAGAAAATTTCGTCGTTCGTCCGCAGCGACAAAATCGAATTGACGGACTTGATGGCGACCGTTTCATCAATGCCCGACTGCAACACTTTTTGCAGTAATTTTAACGTTTCACTGCTTTCCAGATGGGCGCGAACCCCGTTCCCCATGCCGTCGCTAATCGCAATCGCATATTTTCCGGATCCGAGCTCCAACGTCGAATGGCTGTCTCCGGAAACCCATGCGCCTCCCTTCGCTGCATTAGCAATGCCGGTCTCGACGACGAAATCTTTTGCAGAGCCGAATGAAGCCTGACATATGCCGTTCGGATACTCGGATTGTACCTCGTCTTTGACAACGATCGTTTCCCCGAGAATGTCCGAAAGCATCGGAGCGATGATTTTCTCGCACTCGCCCCGTCCCCGGCAATACGGAATCGTCATTTCAATGTCGACCGCGCCGTCTTCCAAGCTGTAAATGTCGATATTGCGAATTTCAAGCCCGATTTCCCGCAAAGCTTCAACGATTTGATCTTCCTGGAATTGGTGCGTGTCTCTTTCTTTTTGAATTTCCCTCGCGAAATCCCCCATGACTTGGGAAACGCCAAACAGTTGGTCGGCCACAAGCTGACGGCTCTCCCTTACTTTCCGTTTCAATGCCTGATTCACGTGATACTGATTCATTTCTTTATGAATCGCCTGAATGACTTCATTTGGTTTCCGACAGTAACTTTCCCAATTCTTGCTTAAAACATGATCGTTGAGCACCGGTTCATGCTCCGCTTCACTCATAATCCGCTGCATGTAATCATAGGTTTTATCAAAGTTCCTCTCCCAGCACCGTTGTTTCAAGAAACACGTTTGACACGTTTCGGCGGTGACATGGCTTAGAAACAAATCGATTTCCCGTTCGGGGTCGTCTTCGCTCATTTGCAGGTCTTGCGTGGAAAAACTGCCGGCAAGCGCCTGAAACAAACTGGAAAAATGTTCGACACGATTAGCCGTCACATCGCGGATTTTCCGCAAATATTGTTGTTGCTGCACGGCATGTTCCCTCGTCCCCGGGATGTAAGCCGCCAAACGATCGGTCAATCCTTTCGGGGTCAAGAAAAAGAGACCGACAGCAACCGCCGCTTCCCAAACCATCGTCACTAACGAAGTGTCGCTGTTGCCGTACAACCCGATTAACAGCGTGCCGATCAGCAATCCGAGCCCGACGCCCGCCTTTTTGCCCTCTTTCATTAATCCGCCGAGCAAACCGGCAAAGGCAAGCAAACTCATTTGATACAAACTCGCGACGTTCGCCAAACTCAAGATCAATCCGACGACGACGCCCACGGTGGATCCGATCGCCGCACCGCCGACAAAAGCGAACAAAATCACGAAATAATCCGATAAAACATGTTCCACGGATAGACCGCGGATGAACCAGCCTGTCGTGCCGGTCAAAACCGAAGCTAATAAAATAATGAAGCAAATGATTTCCTCGTTTTTCAAGGAACGTTTCAACGTTTTCGTCGAGAGCAGCGGAACGCTTTGCAAAAAAATCATTGTTAAAACAAACGCCAAACCGGCTTCAACGGACGATAAAAGCCAATCCGATGGGGTTACCTTCCCTTTCGCTAAAAAAGTGAATGCCGCTCGGCCCAACATATTGGCGGCGAACACGAGAATCGGGAGCGCCTTGGCCGGATCGGGTTTCCACCGGTCGATGATTTTTTTCATCGGCAAAAAGAGCACAATCGCCATCGTGACGAATAAAGTTTGCCACCATCCAGCCGAAATCGCTCCAGCCGTGAGCGTGAGAAAGGCGAGCCGCTTCTTCCGCGGTTTCAACAAAGCGACGGTTGCGAAAAACGGAAGCGCAAAAGGAGACATCCCTGCAAGTATGGCGGCTCGTCCAAGCAAAAAACCGACAAACAAAATGAACACATGCCCATCGACAAGTTTTCGCATGAGCGATGATTTCAACCGGTTGAACGGCCGCGCCGCTTTCGTTTTCCATCCTCCGAATACCGATTTCGTATGCGGATCCAAAACTTTTCCCATTTCCATTCCCCCACCCGTATAATCATTTCGTGCTTTCCATTTAAACACAAGCGGCATTCAGTTTTTGTCAAAACAACAGGAAGAGAAAGCAATACTTCTCGACGGATTTCTGTCTCGCTAGTCAAAACAACAGACGGGTTTGCATAACTTCGGAAAATCGAAGCGTAGACAACGTCGAATGCGCGAAACATGAAAGGTCGACGAAAAAAAAGAAGATCCCGAAAAGCGTTAAAATGAACGCAAAAAGGCTGCCGAGTCTCGCTCGACAGCCTTCGTCCGTATAACCTTTGGCGGACGCTTGAATCGTATTCGCTTTTACAATGGCGGTGGAGGGGATCGAACCCCCGGCCTTACGGGTATGAACCGTACGCTCTAGCCAGCTGAGCTACACCGCCGCAAAACAGGCACGAGGTATATTTTACGAAATCCCAATCCGTTTGTCAATGGAAAATAACGTAGATGTTGTACGTCTGTGATATTGTCATGCTGTAACGCTTCAATGAAAATGTCACTATGGGACAGGAGACACTTTCATTGAGCAGAAAAGAACTGAAGCGTTACACCGTTGTCAAACAAGTCATGAATCATCAGTTAACGACAAAGGAGGCTGCGGAACTACTCGATCTTAGTACCCGTCAGATTTTCCGTCTTAAGAACAAAATTTTACAGGAAGGAGAACCCGGTGTCATTCACAAAAACCGCGGACGCAAACCTGCACATGCCA
>DASSOY010000065.1 GCA_035700025.1 Bacillales bacterium
CTGCCGGATCTCGGCGTTATCAGTTCCACAGAAATGGCGGAACGGGCGCGGGAAATCGTTCGTGCCGCCGGATTGCCATTGTTGGTCGACATCGATACCGGTTACGGCGGTGTGTTGAACGTCGCGCGAACGGCACGCGAAATGACCGAGGCCGGCGCCGCCGCCGTGCAAATTGAAGATCAAGATTTGCCGAAGAAATGCGGGCATTTGAACGGAAAGAAACTGGTGAGCGAAGAGGAAATGGCGCAAAAAATCGCGACGATTAAGGAGACGGCTCCGGATCTCGTCGTGATTGCCAGGACGGATGCGAAGGCGGTGGAAGGCGTCGACCGCGCGATTGAACGCGCGCGACGGTATGTCGAGGCGGGAGCGGACGCGATTTTCCCGGAGGCGTTCAGCAAGGAGCAGGATTTTCGGAAAGTGAGCGAAGCGATCGATGTTCCGCTGTTGGCGAACATGACGGAGTTTGGCCGAACACCGTATTACCGGGCAAAGGAATTTGAAGCCTTCGGTTTCAGCATGGTCATCTATCCGGTTACGTCCATGCGGGTGGCGGCGAAGGCATACGAGCGGGTATTTCGGGCGATTCGCGATCAAGATACGCAAAAAGGCTTTTTGGAACATATGCAAACCCGCGAAGAGCTGTATGAAACCATTCACTATTACGATTACGAAAACCTTGACGGTAAAATTGCCAAAACCGTGCTTCCCGAAATCGAGGAATAAAAGACAGTCCCTTGCCGTTGCGGCAAGGGGCTGTCTTTTTTATAAAACTTTGCTTAAAAATTCTTGCGTCCGCGGGTTTTGCGGATTCGTGAAGATTTCTTCAGGCGTGTTTTCTTCCATGATGATGCCTTCATCCATAAACAATACGCGGTCGCCGACTTCGCGGGCAAAGCCCATTTCGTGCGTGACGACGACCATCGTCATCCCTTCTCTCGCCAAGTTTTTCATGACTTCAAGAACATCGCCGACGAGTTCGGGATCGAGCGCTGAGGTCGGTTCATCGAACAACATCACTTTTGGATTCATCGCTAAGGCGCGGGCGATGGCGACGCGCTGTTTTTGTCCGCCGGACAAACTTTCTGGATACACTTCCGCTTTGTCGGCCAAGCCGACTTTGTCTAGCAATTCCTTTGCGGCTTCTTTTGCCGCGTTTTTGTTCATCTTTTTCACTTTGGTCGGCCCGAGTGTAATGTTTTCGAGCACGTTCATGTGTGGAAACAAGTTGAAGTGCTGAAACACCATGCCGACTTCTGTTCGCACCATGTTGATGTTCGTTTCAGGATCCGTCAAATCGTGATCGTTAATGATTACTTTTCCTGAGGTGATATCCTCAAGCAAATTCAAGCAGCGCAAAAACGTGCTTTTTCCGGAACCGGACGGCCCAACGACGCAAACTACTTCTTGTTCAGCGATGGAAGCATTGATGCCTTTCAGGACCTCCAAGTCCCCGAAATATTTATGCAAATCTTTTACTTCGATCATTAGACGTCCAGTCTCCTTTCAAACCCTCGCAAAATCACTGAAAACGGTATGGTGATAATTAGATAGGCGAGCGCGATCAAAATGTAAGTTTGGGCGATATTGAATGTGGTCGCGATGTATTGTTGTCCTTGGTAAACGATTTCGCCGAGGGCGATGATCGACATGAGTGAACTGTCTTTCAAACTGATGATGAACTGGTTGCCGAGCGGAGGAATCATTCGCTTGATCGCTTGCGGCCAGATAATGTAGCGCATCGTTTGGTTTTTCGTCAAGCCAATCGACCGACCCGCTTCCGATTGCCCTTTATCAATGGAATGCACCGCTCCGCGAACGATTTCCGCGATATAAGCGCCGGAGTTCACCGCCAAAGAAATAAACGCCGCAGTCATTGCGCTGAAATTAATGTCCAGCAACGCGGCCAAACCGTAGTAAATAAATAAAATTTGAATCAAGATCGGCGTGCCGCGAATGGTTTCCACGTACACGGTCACGATGCCGTAAATGAATCTATTGTTGGACAGCCGGCCGAGCCCTGTGAAAGCTCCGATAATAAACCCGAAAAAGAAGCCGACCACAATTACTTCGATCGTAATCCAAAAACCTTGCAAGATGAGAGGAAATGCTTCTTGAAAAGGTTGAAACCAATTGCTTGCCATTAATAATCCGTACATTTCGTAAACTCCTCATTTCGCCGAATTATTGGTCTTCATGACAGAGCGTGACAACAAAATTGTCACGCCCCTCGTTCCGTATAAAGTTACTTGCTTTCCGGCATTTTGCCGAACCATTTCTCATAAATCTCTTTGTAAGTGCCGTTTTCCTTAATCGCAGCCAACGCTTCGTTGACTTTATCTACAAGCTTCGAATCTTCCTGGAACGCGATGCCGTACTGCTCGGCGGTCAAGCGATCGCCGACCGTTTTCAGTTTGCCGTCGCCCTTCGTTTTAATGTAATACTTGACGTTCGGCAAATCGTACAAGACGGCGTCGACGCGTCCGGTTGCGAGTGATTGATAGGCTTGCGTGATTTTCGGATATGTTTTGATTTTCGCTTTCGGAACGTTGTCTTCCAAATAATATTGGCTCGTTGTACCGGTTCTCGTCGCTACCGTTTTGCCGGCGAGATCGTCCACGCTTTTGATTTCGCTGTTGTTTGCCTGAACGGCGAGAATGATACCGGCATCGTAATAAGGATCGGAGAAGTCGATCGATTGGTCGCGTTCTTCAGTTATCGTAATTCCGGCGATGCCCATGTCCCAGCGTCCCGATTTCAGCCCGGCGAGTACGCCTTTAAAATCCATCGGTTTGATTTTGATGTTTAAGTTCGCTTCTTTGGCAACCGCGCGAATGAGATCAATGTCAAACCCTTGAATTTCTCCGGTATCTTTGTTCAGAAATTCGAAAGGTACAAAACTATTGTCAGTGGCGACGATCAACTGTTTTCCGCTGCTTTCGCCGCTTTTATCACCGCTGTTGTTTTCGCCGGCGGCGTTCTTATCGGCGTCTCCACCGTTTCCGTTTCCGCTGCTTCCGCATGCGGCCAGAGCGAAGGCGAGCACGGCCATTACCATTATTGTTGCAAATTTTTTCTTCGTCATTTTTATCCCCCTTGTGCCATTTCTTATCATTATGCCAAAAACGTTGCCTGAGGGAAAACAGGGAATTCCACAAAAATAGATTGGATTTATGCGGATGAGAGGGTTCAACGACGAGATTTGTTATTTTTCTTACAATAACAGGACAAAAGTGGGCATTTGCTCCTGAAAAGACGCAAGAATAGTAGTGAACCGCTTCGGATATAAAAGATACAAAAGTATGAATTGCTTATATTGACTCTATTAAGAGAATTTTCTATAATTTAATCGAAACCGTTTTGAAAAAATTTGAAAAGGAGGGTTTATCATGAATGCTGTCTGGTTGGCTGTTTTTGGTCTTGTTGCATTTTTTTTGGCTTATCGTTATTACTCGTATTTCATTGCGGAAAAAGTGTTCCGCCTCGACGCGAACTACAAAACCCCAGCCCATGAGGTTAACGATGGAGTGGACTACGTTCCAACGAATAAGTACGTCCTTTGGGGTCATCACTTTTCCTCGGTTGCCGGCGCTGCGCCGATCATCGGCCCCGCCATTGCCGTCTTTTGGGGATGGCTGCCCGCACTGTTATGGGTCGTGCTCGGAACGATTTTTGCCGCGGGCGTCCACGATTTTGGAACGTTGGTTTTATCGGTTCGTCACAAAGGCCATTCGGTCGGGACACTCGCCAATCGCCTCGTCGGCCAACGCTCGAAATTGTTGTTTTTGTTTATCATTCTCATCCTCGTCTTGATGGTGAACGCTGTTTTTGCTTGGGCGATCGCAAAATTGTTTGTCTCGTTTCCGGCCAGCATCCTCTCGATCTTCATCCAAATTCCACTTGCGATTTGGATCGGTTACAAAGTTTACAAGAAATCGGGAAGCATGTTGATGCCGTCGATCGTCGCACTTGTCGTCATGTACGGAACCGCAATTTTGGCGACGTACGTTCCATTTCTGCAAATCGATCTGATTGCCTATTTTGGCGGCGCGGACCATCCGGTGATAATGGGGTTGGACGGAACGGCGATGGCGTTTTTCGTTTGGATCGTCATTTTAATGATCTACGTGTACATTGCATCTACGATGCCGGTTTGGAAGTTGTTGCAGCCGCGTGATTACATCAATTCGCATCAGCTTGTCGTCGGATTAGCGATGTTGTATTTAGGACTGCTGTTCTCGCATCCGCAAGTGACGGCACCGGCTACGAACCCGAGTGCGGACATCTCGTGGTTTCCGCTCTTGTTCATTACGATCGCCTGCGGAGCCATCTCCGGATTTCATGGGCTCGTATCTTCGGGAACGTCTTCCAAACAGTTGGACAATGAAAAAGACGCACGGTTTGTCGGTTATTTCGGTGCCATCGGCGAAGGTTCGCTTGCTTTAATCTCGATTCTCGCCGTCATCACGTTGTTTCCGACGACGGAAGCTTTCAATCAATCTTACAGCTCATTCTCCAGTGCAGGTGCGAACGGATTAGGGAACTTTGTGAAAGGCGCAGGCCAGCTTGCCACCGGCATCGGTATACCGGCGAGCGCAGCCGAAACCATCGTGGCGATCATCGTCATCAGCTTTGCGGCGACGACACTTGATACGTCCGTTCGTTTAATGCGTTACATTGTCGCTGAAATCGGCGAAGAATATAAGATTCCGTCGATAACGAAGACGCATGTCGCGACGACGATTTCCGTTGTCTCTACAGCGGCGTTGACCTTGCTTCCGCAAGGGCCGAAAGGGTTCGGGTCCGGAGGTTATTTGCTTTGGCCGTTGTTCGGAACGAGCAATCAATTGCTTGCCGGAATCAGCTTGATGCTTGTCTCGCTTTGGCTCCATCGCCAAGGCAAAAATTACTTGTTCACACTGGCGCCGATGATCTTTTTGTTGTTCATGACCGTATGGGCGATGATTCAACAAGTGTTTTTCCAATGGATGGGAACCGGCGGGGCGGATTTCCAGCCGCTGCTTTTCATCTTCGGAGTGATTATTCTCGTGTTCGCGCTCTGGGTCATCGTTGAAGCCATTGCCGTATTTTCGAACAAAACGAAATTCGAAGACATTTCTGCTTAATAAGGTTGTTTTTTTCATGCGGGATCGGCAGGAGGATGCCGATCCTTTTTTACTGTTAGTGAAAGGAGGGGTTTCGGTGGGAGACGAAGTCATGATGATCCGAGTCTTGCCGCAGATCGGCGGCGACTGATGCGGAGGCGTAACTGATGACGGGTTCATCAGCAATTTGGCGAGACGGTCTGACAAGACGATGAAGGTTGGGAATGCGGAAGCAAAGCAATGTTGCAAACAGGAAAACGGTGTCGGTATGGCAGACACGTTTCAGCACGTACGCAACGACATGGGCGAGGTCGGCGCAATTTATCGAAACATCCGCGCAACTTACGGAGAGTCGGTCTCGATCGTATTGCTTGACCCGCGTAACCATTTTTCCATTGCTGCGTATTTGCTAAAGCATTGGAGAAGACGAAAGATCGGGACAACCTCGCTGCTTCGTTCGTTGCTTTTCGCGCTGCGGCGCAAAGCGGTTTTTTATAATGGAAGTTGGCTGAATCCCGACGGTGTTACCAATGCCGAGATCATTGTCGAGAGAATGGAATCGATGCGAAACGAAGGAGAGGATGGAAATGAAAAAACGTAAATTTTCCTTCAAAAAATGGCTTGAGTTTTACGACGAAGTCATCAGCCTCGAACATAAAGCTGCGGTGAAAAGAGAAATTCGCGACGAGGATGACTTGTTCCTTTTGCTTTGCTTTTCGGAAATGCTCGGCATTCCGAATCCCGTGTCGTATTATACGCTTGAGTTGTATCCGGTCATCGTCGAGCGGTTTCATGAATGGCACAAAAGGATGGGGATGGAACGGTCGCCGTTGGAAGGCATTCGCTGCTGTTAAACCGTATACAAGGTCTCAGGGAGGAGGATGAGTCGAATGGGGGAAAATGAAAAGAAAGTCGTATTTTTCGGCGGGAAAGGCGGCGTCGGCAAGTCGACGGTATCGGCGGCTTATGCGCTGCAAAGCGCGAACAGCGGGAGGAACACATTGCTTGTGTCGACCGACCCTGCTCATAATACGGGCGACATTTTCGGGGTCGACATCGGCGGCACGATCCAGCAAGTACGGCCGCGGTTGGCTGCCTGTGAGATCGATTCGGAAAAAGAATCGAAACATTATTTAGCGGGGGTCAAGGAAAATTTGCGTAACCTCGTTAAACCGTCGATGAAACAAGAAGTGTTCCGGCAAATCGACATGGCCGGATCCGCGCCGGGAGCCGACGAGGCTGCACTTTTCGACCGGATCGTTTCGCTCATCCTTGATGAAAGCGTCAACTACGACAGGCTTGTCTTCGATACGGCACCTACGGGACATACGATCCGGTTGTTGACGCTGCCGGAACTAATGGGCGTCTGGATTGAGGGTATGCTGCAACGAAGGCGAAAATTTCAAAACGATTATTCGCGCTGGCTCGGCGATGGAGAAGCGCCGGACGATCCGGTTTACGACTTGTTGAATCGGCGGAAAGAACGGTTTCGCCGGGTACGGGAAATTTTGCTGGACGACGGGCAAACCGGTTTTGTTTTCGTGTTGAATCCGGAACGGCTTCCGATCATGGAAACGAAGAAAGCGGTTCATCAGTTGTCGCATCACGATCTGCGCGTCCATACGTTGGTCGTGAACAAAGTGCTCCCTGACGAAGTCGACGGAACATTTTTTCGGAAAAGAAAACAACGCGAACAAGAATATTTGGAAATGATCACTGAATGGTTCGGGGATCAGCAGGTGATTCACATCCCGCTGTTGGAAGAAGACATCCACGATTTTGACGCCTTGAACGAAGTGTCGAAGTTTCTCAGCCACGTTACAGTGTAAAGGGGGCGATCGATGTGAACATAGTCATTCTCGGAGCAGGTGCGGTCGGCGGCTACCTTGGCTGCCGGCTGCTCGAAGCCGGTAAGGACGCGGTATTTTTGGTCAGGGACGGGAGGGCAGAACAGCTTCGCGACTATGGGCTGAAGCTTGAAAGCGTGCAAGGCAGCTATTCGGCTGGAAATGTCGCCTGGTATACGGATGCCAATGACATCCCGGCATGCGATGTCGTATTGGTCACGGTAAAAGGTTACCATGTCGAAGGCGCGATGCCGCAACTCGAAACGCTCGTGAGAAAAGGGGCAAAGATTCTCCCTTTCTTAAACGGGATGGAACACTTTGAGACGTTCCAACGGGCGTTCGGCAAAGAAAACGTGATCGGCGGGCTTGCCTATATTATCGCGACGCTTGATTCACGCGGTTGGATCGTGCACACGAGCGAAATGCACCATTTTATTTTCGGTGCGCTCGATCCTTCACAAGCCGAGTTTTGCCGCGAATTGGAATCGGAATGGCGATCGGCGAACGTAAAAGTCACGAACAGCGATGATATTTCAACCATGCTTTGGCAAAAATATGCTTTTATTACCGCTTTTTCCGGTGCAACGACGGCCAGCCGGCTGGAGATCGGAACGATTCGCGACACGCCTGCGGCATTGGCGTTGTTCAGGCAAGCGTTGCGAGAAATGAAAGAGTTGGCGAAAGCGAATGGGGTTGTGCTTGATAAACGATTCGAAGAAGAGGCCGTTGAACGGATTCATGGATTGCCTGCAAATGGAACGTCCTCGATGCACCAAGACTTTCGCAAAGGGGTGCCGATTGAAGTCGAAGCCCTTCAGGGCGGAGCAATCCGGATGGCGGAGGCAAAAGGGATCGATTTGCCGACGGTACGCACACTCTATGCCTTGTTGAAACCGTACGAACACGGTCCGGTAACTGGATGAGCGCGGCCCGGGAGATCCCGGGTCGTTCTTTTTGCCTTTTTCCAGAATACAATGGTTGAAGAACCGAAACGATCCGGAGGTGTTTCGTTTTGAAGGAAGAAGGGCGGGAAGGCGCAGCATTTCTAGACGAAGTGAGGAAAAAGCGCGGCATCGAGGCAGTTGTTGCGTCTTTTCGAAACCTAGCGGAGAAACGAGAAGAGCAAGCGGTCGCTGATTTAAACGACCGCCGTCTTAGTTTTCCGACCGTGTATGCGCTGCGGAAGGAGATTGAGCAATTCGGATTTATCGAAGTCATGCATTGGCGTACGCGGACAGCGCTTGAGTGGTTGCGGGAGGATCAATGGACGTTAAGCAGCGACGTTCAATCTGTGCATCCTTCTTTAAAATGGATCGTCACGACAGGGGCAACGGAAACCATTGATGCCGGCTACTTAAAAAAGATCGACGAAGCGGCCGCGCTGCTGACGATGGTTTTCCGCGATCACTCACTTCTCCCGACCGTCGCTGATGCGATTTTTTATCGTTGCCGGAACGATTTGCCCTATCATTATCTCGTCACCGCGTTTTTGGAGGCGAAAAACCCGCATAGTCTTACGCTCATTGCAGACAAATTGCGTTCTGCGGATTCAAAGGAAGCCGCCTGCGCCAGAAAAATGCTTGGCTTTGTTCCCGGAATCAACAAGCAGGACGAGAAGGACGATACGAAACCGTTCACCGCTTTTTTGCGCTGGATGGAGGAAAACGGTCCGTACCTTCGTTACAAAGGAGAAACGTTCGATACGTTTTCCCATCCGACCCCCTACGTGCTCGTTTATGCGGCAAAATACGGAGGCCATTTTGTTTCCGTCGAAGACGGCACTCCTATCGTGAAGCTGACGAAGCAAGAAAGAAGGACGTGGGAGCGATTCGAGGTTCTCCCGCTTGAGCAACAGAAACGGCTTGCCGGTTTGTCATTCCGAAAGAGGCGGGAAAATGATGACGAGTGGGTGCGATGGATGCAGCTTTCCATGAAAAAACAGCTGAAAGCGGCGCAAGGGAGGGAAAACGATGATTGAAATCGCCGACACGAGCGCGGGCGAAGGGGTCGTCTCCGACTATTGGTTGTCCCGGGAGCTTTCAAGAACGATGATCGAGCAAATGCGGCGGAGCGACATCATTTATCGCTATCGCTCGGCACGTGAATTTAATTTCGAGATGGAAATGAGAAACGCGATCGTTCATGCGGCGCATTTATTGAACCGGAGCGGCGCGAGTTTCGCGACATTTTACGAAACAAGAGGGAATCAGCAATATTGGCAGGTTCGCCCGAACGGGGCGTTGCACCTCCGCCCCGGCGCGGAACCGGCAGCCGCCATCAATGACGTCTTTGTGAACGGCTCACTCTATGCTTTCGAATGTGCCACGGCGATGGTTTTAATTTTATATAAAGCCATCCTTGATACGATCGGCAGGCAAGCGTTCAATCAGTATTTTTCCAACATTGTCTTATGGGACTGGGAATACGACAGGGATCTCGGATTGACTTGGGACGTGCCGCGCGAGTACCTTCCCGGGGATGTTCGTTATTTTAAAAATCCAGACGTCAACCCGCAGCATATGGAGTGGCAAGGAGAAAACGTGATCGATTTAGGCAATGGCCTTTATTTCGGCCACGGCATCGGCATTCGAAACGCGGAAGCGATCATTGAAACGTTGAACCGGTTAAGACGTCCGGGAGCACAGCGATCCGCGTATTTGATGAACGAAGCCGGACGGCCGAACTTTGCCCATCTGGCTCAGCTCTCTGGACGCGAGACGGTTGCGGATACGTCGAGCTCTTTTCGGGAAGAGAGAAATCGCTACGTCACCGTTACGCTCGGAAACACGGTTCGTCTCTATTGAGTGCGGGACAGCCGTTTTTTCGATCTCGGACATCGGTTATAATGATGGGAAAAGCTGTGTGAACGGAGGTCGATTTTCAATGAAATGGACTGTTATCGGGTATTGGGGCGGTTATCCCGCGGAAAAATCGGCAACGTCGGGTTACTTGCTGGAATGCGGCGGGTTTCGATTGCTTGTCGATTGCGGAAGCGGCGTGTTGGCGCAATTGCAAAGTTTTTCCGGGATCCGCGAGTTGGATGCCGTCCTTGTTTCCCATTATCATCACGACCATGTCGCGGATATCGGTCCGCTTCAGTTTGCGCGTCTCGTCGAGTCGTACACGACCGGTCCGCTTCCGGTGCTTCCGATCTACGGTCATCGGGAAGATGAAGACGGTTTTGCTCGATTGTCCTATAAAACGTATACGCAGGGACAAGCCTATGATCCGAACGGCATACTCAGCATCGGTCCGTTTTCGGTTTCTTTCATGAAGACGAAACATCCGGTCGACTGCTATGCGATGAAGATCACCGACGGTCGCGATTCGATCGTTTATACCGCGGATTCTGCTTATTTGCCGGGTTTTGCGAAGTTTGCCGAAGGGGCGGATTTGCTCGTTTGCGAAAGTAATTTTTACGCGGGACAAGACGCTTCGGCAGCCGGTCATATGACGTGTACGGAAGCGGCGTCCATCGCTTCCGATGCCGGGGTCGGTCGGTTGCTGCTGACGCATTTGCCCCATTTCGGGAACCATGAAGAGCTTGTTCGCCAAGCTCGCGAAATTTATAACGGGGACGTGCAGCTGGCTTATACGGGTTGGACATGGGGACGTTAGCGGCGTCTTAACGTTTGCCCGATCGGAACCGTTCTTCTACAATGAAGTCAGGTTTTCGATAGGAGGCAAACGAACTATGTTGTATGTGAACAACGACAATATTCTTGATCCCGCGGTCAATCTCGGGATTGAAGAGTACATCTTACGTCATCTCGATCCGAATGAAACGTATTTGATGTTTTACAGCATGGAGCCGTCGATCATTGTCGGCAAAAATCAAAACACGATGGAAGAGATTAATGCCGAATTTGTCAGGGAAAATGCGGTTAACGTCGTTCGCCGGTTGTCCGGCGGCGGTGCCGTTTATAATGACGAAGGCGACTTAAGCTTCAGTTTCATTACGAAAGACGACGGCGACGGCTTTCAAAATTTCGAAAAATTCACCGAGCCGGTCATCCGCGCACTGAAGAAGTTAGGCGTCGATGCAACGTTGACCGGGCGAAACGATATTGAGGTGAATGGAAAAAAAGTTTCCGGGAATGCCCAGTTTGCGATGAAAGGAAGAATGTTCAGCCACGGAACGCTGTTGTTTGACGTGAACTTGGATAACGTCGACAAGGCCTTGACGCCGAATCCGGAGAAGTATGAGTCGAAAGGTGTCAAATCGGTGCGCAGCCGGGTGACGAACATTCGCGAACATCTCGATCGCGATATGGACATTGATGAGTTCCGTAAGGAACTGTTGAAAGCGATTTTTGACGTCGAAGACGTCAAAGACGTACCAGAATACCGGTTGACGGACGACGATTGGCTCGGGATCCATGAAATTATCGCGACGCGGTACAAAAACTGGGACTGGAATTTCAGCAAATCTCCGCGGTTTAATGTGAAACATCGAGAGCGGTTTCCGGCGGGAACGGTTGACGTCCGGCTGCAAGTAAACAAAGGTGTCATTGAAGAAGCAGCGATTTTCGGCGATTTTTTCGGGTTGGGGGATGTTGAAGAAGTGGAACAACGTTTGGTTGGCGCTCGTTATGAGCATAAGGCTTTGGAAGAAGCTCTTTCGGACATTGATACCGGCCATTATTTCGACAAAATCTCGAAAGAGGAATTTCTTAAGATTTTGTATTGAATTAGTTGTTTGCAAAGAAACCTTTACATGGGGAACAGGTGAAAAAGTGTGCTTACTTCTGAAATCGCAAGGAACATTGTCCAGGAAACGATGCAAACGCTTGGGCGAAACATTAACATCATGAATGAGAAAGGTATTATTTTGGGTTCCGGAGATCCGGACAGGATTGATACCTTTCATGAGGCGGCAGGGAAGGTTGTTGAATCCGGTAAACCTATCGTTATTAGTGAGAAGGAAGTGGGAGAATGGGAAGGAACACGGCCTGGTGTTAACCTTCCCATTAAATTTCAAGGGCACATTATCGGGGTCGTGGGCATTTCAGGTGCGCCGTCAGAGGTGGAAGAGTTCGGTGCTCTCGTTGTGATGATGACGGAACTTATGGTCCAGCAAATCTATTTAATGAAACAAGTGGAATGGAAACATCGTACACGGGAGTTCCTGCTTGAGGAAATCTTAAGGGATCAACCTCCTTTTCAAAAAATCGAACAAAAATGCCGTTTGCTGAAAATTGAGTTAATCGAACCGTTTGAAATTTGTGTGTTGCAGTTCAGTCAACCGAAAAGAGGGTTTGGCCCGCGCGCGATATATGAGAAAATCCGTTCTATTTTGACTGAACAACATTGTGTTTACGGGTATGTGGATACGGAGACTTTTGTGATATTACTTGCCGGATCGACTCATCCGGAAAAACGATTCGGATACATACGGGAGAAACTCGGAAAGACTTTTTCTGATGTTTACCATGGTGTACGAATCGGTTTCGGACGGGAAGCAGCGAATTTAGATGAGGTCAATAGGTGCTTCAAAGACATTCGAATGGCCATGGGGTTTTCAGAAAGGGATGAGGTTCAAGCGAACGAATATGAACAGCAACTCTTATTGCATCAAACAAACTATAAAGAAAGACAAATATATAAACAGAAGGTACTGAAATCTTTGCCTGAAGATTTTCGGGAAACCCTGGTTGTCTTTTTTGAAAATGATCTTAATCTAAGCAGAACGGCGAAGCAACTGTTTATTCATCGAAACACGTTAATTTATCGAATGGACAGGATTAAGGAGATTACGGGATACGATCCACGCCGATTTAAAGATGCTGTCACCTTACAAATGGCTGATTGGTGTCGAGAAATTCAGTAATTTCAAACTATCGAAGAAAATAAATAGTCAGGCGAAGACAAAGTGTACGAAAATTCCAAGTTAAATATACTGATTTTTGTTTATTTTGCCGATATTGCAGGTATTTGAAAGAAAGTATAATGGATTTAACGTTGGAAGCGCATTCATCATCGGAGGTCACCATGAATATTCTAATTGCACCAGACTCATTCAAAGGAAGCGTCACAGCTAAGGAAGCAGCAAAAGCGATGGAGAAAGGGATCCGTAAGGTGGATCCAGATGCAGACATGCAGTTGGTACCAATGGCGGACGGTGGCGAAGGCACGATGTCCAGCTTGGTCGAGGCCACGAATGGTTCGGTTTACGAGGTTGAAGTGCAGGATCCGTTGGGGCGAAATATTGTTGCACAATATGGTGTTACTGGGGACGGGCAGACAGCCATTGTCGAGCTTGCTTCAGCTTCAGGATTGCACACGCTGCTGAAAGAAGAATTGGATCCGCGAGTCGCTTCAACATACGGTACGGGTCAATTGATTGCACACGTATTAAACCAAGGGTTGGACAACTTTATCATTTGTCTTGGCGGCAGCGCAACAAATGATGGCGGTACAGGATTGCTATCGGCTCTCGGGTTTCGTTTCCTGGATCAGGATGGAAAGGAACTCAAACCTGGAGGATTGGCTCTTAAACATTTGCATACCATTGATCAATCCGAGGTTAAACAGAAGGTACGCGAGGCTGCCTTTCAGGTTGCCTGTGATGTTAACAACCCACTTATCGGTTCAAACGGCGCATCCGCAGTTTTCGGCCCGCAAAAGGGAGCAACTTTGGACATGGTGCAACAATTGGATCAATCATTGGAGGTGTTGGCTGATTGTATTAAGAATCAAACAGGAAAATGTGTTCATCAATACCCTGGAGCCGGTGCGGCCGGGGGAACCGCCGCTGGATTGCTGGCATTTCTGGATGCGGAGCTGAAACCCGGGATCAGACTTGTAATCGAAACTTTACATCTTGAAGAATTACTCAGTCATCACCATTTTGATGTGTTGTTTACAGGTGAAGGAAGGATCGACGGGCAAACCGCTTCGGGGAAAGTTGTCGCTGGGTTGGCTGAATTGGCCAAACAATATAAGATCCCGACTATTGCCTTGGCCGGCACAATGGAGAACGATTTGAAATCTCTTTATGAAAAAGGATTAACCGCCGCTTTCAGCATTACCGACGGTCCTATGACTTTAGAAGATGCGATGAAAGATGGGGAATTTCTGATCGCGAAACAAGCTGAACAGATTTATCGGTTATTAAAAATTTGATAAGGAAGGGATTATTTTGGATACGTCTTTAGCAAGCGCTGGGCCGTATATTTTGATTCTATTGTTTATCAGTATCATAGTCATCATTCTTCTAACAACAAAATTTCGATTACATCCATTTTTATCAATTATTACGGCAACTTACTTATTTGGTCTTGGTGCTAATTTAATCGGCCAAATCATGTTTGGCAAGTCGCTCATTGAAAGCATTTCAAAAACGATGGCTAGTGGATTTGGAGGTATTCTTGGTGAAATCGGTCTAGTCATCATATTTGGAACAATAATAGGAAAAGTATTGGAGAAAACGGGCGCAGCTGTAACAATGGCTGAGACCGTTCTGAAATGGATCGGTGACCGTCATCCGGCACTGGGGATGTCAGTCATCGGTTGGGTCGTTTCCATTCCTGTTTTTTGTGATTCCGGCTATGTTGTATTGTCTTCCCTCAATAAGTCAGTAGCCAAGAAAGCCAATGTCAATGTAGTTGTAACTAGCGTGGCGTTGGCAACGGGTTTGTATGCTTCCCATACATTTGTCCCGCCTACACCAGGCCCGATTGCGGCGGCAGGGAATTTAGGGATTGGGGCAAACGGTTTAATCTGGGTTATTTTATTCGGAGCTTTTGTTTCCCTATTCACAATGTTTGCAGGTTACATTTGGGCAACTAGGTTTTCAAAAGATTTGCCGGCTGATCTACCCGGATTACAGGAAACCTTTGAGGAATACAAAGCCGGCTTTGGGAATATCCCAACGGCTTTTCAGGCTTTTGCCCCGATTTTGATTCCGATCATTTTGATGGCTCTAGGCTCAATCGCGAACTTTCCTGTTGGTACTTTGCCTGATGGCTCGAAAGAAACCTTATTGTCGGGTGGATTGTACACAGTCGTAGATTTTGTAGGGAAACCGGTCACAGCACTCTTTATCGGCGTGATTTTCGCATTTTTGTTATTGGCAAAAAATCGCGGTGAAGAAGCGTTAACGAACTGGGTCGGAGAAGGCATGAAGGATGCAGCGATAATAATAATGATTACCGGCGCTGGCGGTGCCTTTGGTACGATGATCGCGGCTACACCGATTGCAGATTATATTAAGACTTTACTTGGCGAAGGCTCGATCTTCGTTGGTGCCGGTGCCTTGTTTATTCTATTTTTTATTGCGGCTTTGTTGAAAACCGCTCAGGGAAGTTCGACTACAGCTTTGGTTGTAACTTCAACAATTGCGATGCCGTTGATGTCCATTCTCGGGTTGGATGTCATGATGGGCAACATTCCAATTGGCCAAGTACTGGCGGTAATGGCGATTGGTTCCGGAGCTATGGTTGTCAGCCATGTCAATGACTCGTATTTCTGGGTCGTATCGCAGTTCTCCGGAATGAGTGTCACCACTGCCTATCGAGCCCAAACCATGGCAACTTTGGTACAGGGGATAACCGGAATTGTTGTAACGTTCTTGCTTGGTTTGTTATTTTTATAGAATGAGGAGCGAGCTAAACCTCTCATGACAGTCAAGTAACGATTAGATGAAACATTATCATGGCCATTTCCTTTCGGGGATACCTTGATAATGTTTCTTCTTTTGTCGGTTCAATAGTTTATATAAACGGTTTTCAAATTCTGCTAGATTGGAGATTGAGGTGGTTCGGATGAATTACTCATTGAATGAAAAAATACCTAAAGTACACGCAAGCACATACATAGCACCGGGAGCGCATATTATCGGTGACGTTGAATTGCAAGAGGATTCGTCCGTCTGGTTTAACGCAGTAGTCCGGGCGGATAATGCCAAAGTAACGATCGGGATCGGCTCCAACGTGCAAGACGGGGCGGTTATTCATGTCGACGAAGGGTTCCCGGCAGCAATTGGAGATCACGTCGTTGTCGGGCATAATGCGACGCTTCACGGCTGCACGGTTCGTGACGGCGCATTGATCGGCATGGGGGCGACCGTTTTGAACGCCGCGGTCATTGAAGAAGGTGCACTTGTTGCCGCAGGCGCACTTGTACGGGAAGGCATGAACGTGCCGGCAGGGATGCTTGCAGCCGGTGTTCCGGCGAAAATTGTCAGGGAATTGCTGCCGCTTGAACAAGAACGAATCGTGCAAAGTGCCCGCGGTTATATCGAGAAAGCGCAGCTGTACAAAAGCAAAGGCATGTTTCAGGACCCGCATCGGTAAAGCGGGTTTCTTGTTTGGAAAGAGGGCGGAATATCGATTACACTAGAAGATACATCACGTAACGGGAGGCGTTTCATGAATTATCGGAGACTCGGAAACAGCGGTTTGAAAATTAGCGAAGTCGGTCTTGGCAGTTGGTTGACGTATGGCGAATCGGTCGGCCCAACCGTTGCGGAACAGTGCATTCATAAGGCGTACGAGCTTGGCATCAATTTTTTCGATACGGCGAATGTTTACAACCGCGGCGAAGCGGAAAAAGTTGTCGGGAAGGCGCTCGCGGCCTATCCGCGCGAGTCGTATGTATTGGCGACGAAAGTATTTTTTCCGATGGGGGACGGTCCGAACGACCGCGGTTTGTCGAGAAAACATATCATTGAGCAATGTGATGCGAGTTTGCAGCGCTTAGGTGTCGACTACGTCGACCTTTACCAATGTCACCGGTTTGACGAGCATTCACCGACGGAAGAAACATTGATGGCGCTCGATGATTTGGTGCGTCAAGGGAAAATATTGTATTACGGAGTGAGTGAATGGAGGGCGGAGCAATTGACAGATGCGGTCCATATCACAAAAGAGCGAAACCTTCATCCGCTCGTTTCGAATCAACCGATTTACAACATGCTCGATCGTTACATCGAAAAAGAAGTCTTGCCCGCAAGCGAAAGACACGGAATCGGCCAAGTCGTATTTTCGCCGCTCGCACAAGGCGTCTTGACCGGCAAATATAAACCCGGGCAGGCGGTTCCGCCTGACAGCCGAGCGGCTGACGAAGGCATCAACGGCTGGATTCAGCGATATTTGCATGACGACATTTTGGAAGGCGTCGCGAAGCTCGATGCGATTGCCGCTGAACTCGGCATTCGGTTGTCGCAGCTGGCCGTCGCGTGGATTTTGCGGCAGCCGGGTGTAAGTTCGGCGATCGTCGGTGCGAGCCGACCGTCGCAAGTGGAGGAAAACGTGAAGGCGGCGGAAGTTCAGCTGCCGGAAGATGTATTGGCAGAAATCGAGACGATTTTGAACGATGTGGAGCGTCATGTTCCGAAAAGGTAGCGTAACGAAAGAATCTGCCCCGGTGTGAAAGGGGCGTTTTTTCTAGGGAAGAAGGGTTTGCATGGCTCAACTCGCCACCTACGGTTTGTTGGTTTTCATCATGATGGTATGGGGACTGAATGTGATCGCGATCAAAATTCTCGTGCAGCATTTTCCGCCGGTGCTCATTACTTCGCTGCGGATTTTTCTCGCCGGAATGATCGTGTTTTTGCTGCTGATCTTTCAAAAGCGGCTCCGTCCTTTAACGAAAAAGGAATCGTTTTATGCGGTTGCCGGAAGTTTGCTTGGCATGGTCGGCAATCAATTTTTTCTCGCAGTCGGTTTAGATCGTACATCCGCCTCGAGTGCGGCGCTCATTTTGGCGCTCATTCCGTTGGCGACGTCCGTGTTGGCGATGGTTTTTTTGGGTGATCGATTGACAGTCCTTCGTTTCGTCGGCATTTTGTCCGGGCTTGCCGGCATCTCTCTCGTCATTACGCAAGGAAACGGCGGGCTTGGCGGACTGTCGCTCGGTTCCTTGTACATTTTCGGCGCGATGTTGTCGCAGTCCTTCAGCTTTATTTGGATCAACAAACTGACGGAAACGCTGGACGCCCGGGAAGCGACGGCGGTCATGCTTACCTTTGGTTCCGTGCTGCTGTTCGTGATCAGCTTGTTCATGGACCCGCATGGGGTGCATGCACTGACGGACGGTTCTCTCGGCGTCTGGACGGTTTTTGTTTTGTCCGCGGTGGTGGCGACGGCATTGGGACAAATGATTTATAATTTGGCGATCCATCGGCTCGGCGCGGGTAAATCAGCGATCTTCATGAATTTGACGCCGCTGTTTTCCCTCGTCGGTTCCGCTCTGTTACTCGGCGAAACGATCCGGTTGCCGCAAATCGTTGGTTTCTTGTTCATAGTCGCGGGTGTCTTGCTCGGCACGGGTTATCTTGAACAGGTGATCGCACGAAAAAACGACGATCGGACGGTCATTCGCCGTCGCGATCGTTCGGTTTAAGATGAACGGGACATCCTTCGCTGCCGCATTGGCCGACCGGAACGATTTTACGTCTTTTCGCGATCGAATCGTACAATCGCTGGCCGAAACCGAGTTTAATTGTCAAATGAAGCAGCGGAACAAGCGGCCGGTATCGCGGCACGCGCATGGCAATTTGCTGCAGCGTATAAATGCCTTCGAATCTTTGGCTGTCGCTCATGCGAATGCTGTGAATGCGTTCTTCCGGTTTTTTTTCGTATAAATCGTACGTTTCCATGACTCCCTCACGGCGAAAAGAAAGCCATTCGATGCTGCCCCGGCGGTCGAAGCGTTCGATCGCTTTTTTTGCGTTCCGGCAAAGCGGGCAATCGCCGTCATAGAACACGACTAGCTTATCCTCCACGGGCCCTCACCTCAATTTTATTGTACCATTCACTGATCGAGGACATAAACATAGACAACTTGCTATAATGATAGAAAACGACTGAAGTCTTTTTGTTTCATGCGTGCTCACCGTTGCATGGCACAATTGACACGTTCATTCGCGAACGACGAAAAGGATGGGGACCGTTCATGAATTTGGCAAACATATTCGAGCATCTTCACGCGCATCCGGAAATCAGCTGGGAAGAACACGAAACGACTGAATACGTTCGAAAAATGTTGGCGGAACACGGGTACCGCGTGCGTACCTTTGACGAGTGCACAGGCGTGATCGGCGAAATCGGCAGCGGCCGGCCGGTTGTTGCTTTGCGGGCGGATATCGATGCGTTGTGGCAGCAGGTTGGCGGGCATTTCCGCGCTAATCACTCGTGCGGGCACGACGCGCACATGACGATGGTGCTCGGAGTTGCTGAGACAGCCAAAGAGCTGGTGCGCGAATATGAAGGTACTGTCCGGTTGATTTTCCAGCCGGCGGAAGAGAAAGGCGCCGGTGCTTTGAAAATGGTCGAGCTTGGGGTGGCCGACGACATCGATTATTTGTACGGCGTGCATTTGCGACCGATCGAAGAGGCACGGTTCGGTAAAGCGGCTCCGGCGATTTTGCACGGCGCATCCCGGTTAGTGGAAGGGAAAATTATCGGCAAAGATACGCACGGAGCACGTCCGCATTTAGGGATTAATGCGATTGATGTCGGGTCCTCGCTGAACGCGATGATCAATCGCGTGCGGCTCGATCCGATGATCCCCCATTCGATTAAAATGACGAAGTTTCGCGCGGGAGGCAAGAATGCGAACATTATTCCGGGATCGGCGGTGTTCAGCGTTGACATGCGAGCACAGTCCAATCAGTTGATGGAAGCGCTGGACGATCGTTTCAAGCGTATCATCGAGCCGATGAAAGACCAGTTCGGCGTCGACATCCGGCTGGCCACTCAGGCGGTCATTCCGGCTTCGGAAGTGAGCGAAGATGCGCAGCATATAATGGCGGATGCGATTTGCGACGTACTCGGGCACCGCAACATGCTGCCGGCGATCGAAACCCCCGGCGGTGACGACTTCCATTTTTACACATTGAAACGTCCGCATTTGAAAGCGACGATGCTCGGTTTAGGCTGCGATTTGCAGCCGGGGTTGCACCATCCGGACATGACGTTTAATCGCGAAGCGATCGGCAGCGGTGTGGAAATATTGACAAGGGCGATTAAGTTGACGTTGGAGCATGGGAAGGAAGCGTGACATCGATGGGCTTTCAAGCAACGATTAAGGTGCTTCGCACGATGGAGGAACTGAAAGGTGTAAGGGAGTTGGAGCAGATCGTTTGGGGCATGGACCCGTTGCCGCTTCATCAAACGTTTACCGCTTCCCGGAATGGCGGCCTCCTTTTGGGCGCTTATGATCGGGAGCGGCTGATTGGCTTTTCGTACAGTTTCCCGGGTTTCGCCGAGCGGAAACCGTATTTATGTTCCCATATGCTTGCCGTTCATCCTGATTACCGAGGCAGACAAATCGGCTGGCGGTTGAAACAAGAGCAGCGCCGGAAGGCGATCGACTTCGGTTATGATTTGATCGTGTGGACGTATGACCCGCTGCTCAGTCGGAATGCGCATTTAAACTTGCATAAGCTCGGCGGCGTTGCCGTCGCATATGAGCCGAATTTGTACGGCGAGATGGAGGACCGCTTGAATCGGGGTCTCCCTTCGGATCGCTTCAAGATCCATTGGCAGCTTGGGGAGACCGTCAAGAACTTGCGAATGCCTGAAATTTTGCCGGATCGCGTATGGCTCGACGCTGAACTTGACAGCACCGGTATGCCGGCGGCGGTAGATGGATCGTGCGGGCGAAAGGTCAGCGATCAATCGGATTGGTTCGTTGCGATACCTGCCGATTTTTTATCGATCAAACAACAGCACTTGGATTTGGCTATTGATTGGCGGCGGAAGTCGGGAGAAGCGTTTGCAACGTTATTTGGCGAAGGTTTTGTTGCTCCGGAATTCGTGAAATCGGCGTCCGGCCAACCGTGGCATTATTATTGGTTTACAAAAAAATAAATGGGGGTCGTGCACGTGATTCATTTGGACCGCGCGGTGCTGCGCGACGTGTCAATGCGCTTGAAGGCGCCGTTTCAAACAAGCTTCGGAACGTTTCAAGATAAATCTTTCATTCTCGTGGAACTGCTTGACAAGGACGGCGTCAACGGGTGGGGGGAATCGGTCGCCTTTGCATTCCCGTGGTATAACGAAGAAACGGTGGAAACAAACCGGCATATGATTGAGGATATTTTGCTGCCGTTGTTGTTCGAAAGTCCGTTGCGCCATCCAGATGAAGTACGGGAGCGATTTTCGGCGATTCGCAGAAACAACATGGCCAAATCTGCGCTTGAAGGCGCCGTTTGGGATTTATATGCGAAAAAAATCGGGATGCCGCTTGCGGAAGCGCTCGGGGGCGAAAAAAAACAAATCGACGTCGGCGTGAGCATCGGGATTCAGCCGTCCACCGAAGCATTGCTGGAAGTGATTTCACGCCACGTTGCGTCCGGATACAAAAGAATTAAGTTAAAAATTAAGCCCGGCACCGATGTCGAATTGCTGCGCGACGTACGCCGTCATTTTCCCGAGATCCCGCTCATGGCTGACGCCAATTCCGCATACACGTTGAACGACATGGACCGGCTGAAAGCGCTCGATGATTTTGATCTGCTTATGATCGAGCAACCGCTCGCCCACGACGACTTGATTGATCACGCGGTGTTGCAGCAGCAGCTTGACACGCCGATCTGTCTCGACGAAAGCATCCATTCTTACGAAGACGTTCAGCACGCGATCAAACTCGGAAGCTGCAAGATCATCAATATAAAAATCGGTAGAGTTGGCGGTCTGACGGAGGCAAAGCGAATCCACGATTTGTGCGCGGAGCACGGCATTCCGGTTTGGTGCGGGGGCATGTTGGAAGCCGGTGTTGGACGCGCCCACAATATTGCGCTGACGACGTTGCCGCAATTTTTGCTTCCCGGCGATACTTCGGCATCTTCCCGTTATTGGGAGGCGGACATCATTGAACCGGAAGTGACGGTAACAAACGGAATAATCACCGTACCTGAAACGGCGGGGATTGGTTATGACGTCGATCGCCAGCAGTTAGATCGTCTGACGAAAAACAAGAAAGTCATCATTAACGGCTAAGATAGGGCTCGTTACGGCCGCAGCTTTTCATGGCAATTGACGTTCAGGCAGCAAAATGGTTTAGTTGATCGATTATTGTTGTTTTCCGAGGAGCATTTGAAAACGGCGATCGTTTTCAATTCCGGAGAACTATTGTTGTTGTCGAATCGGTTTTCACGAAATTTCCAGCAAATATTGACAATGAGAGGAGGCGGAGGTATTCTCGGTATAACAAAAAAACACGTCCACACGGAAATGGCGTTATAGGTTTTTGTCTTTTTTGTAAAGGCTTTCAATACGTTTCGAGAGAGGGGAAGTTTATGATTTATAACGAAGAAATGGAAACAATGGTTTACAGTAAGCGGGAAGAACTTCAACTGAATCGATTGCGCACGACCGCGGCGCACGTTTACGAAAACATCCCTTTCTATCAAAACGCTTTCGACGAGAAAGGAGTGTCGCCGGAAGACATTCAATCGCTCGACGATGTTCGAAAACTGCCATTTACAAGAAAACAAGATTTGCGCAACCATTATCCTTTTGGCATGTTTGCCGTTGAACAGAAAGAAGTTGTCCGTCTCCATGCGTCTTCGGGAACAAGCGGAAAACCGACTGTAGTCGGCTATACGCGCAACGATATCGAAACGTGGACGGAATTGGTTGCACGGTCGATCGCGGCAGCCGGCGGGGAACCGGGGAAGGTGCTACATAATGCGTACGGTTACGGGTTATTTACCGGCGGTCTCGGCTTGCATTACGGATCGGAAAAACTTGGGATGGCGACCGTCCCCGTTTCCGGAGGGAATACGGAGCGGCAAATGCTGTTAATCGAGGATTTCAAGCCGCAAGTGATTTGCGGGACGCCTTCCTATGTGTTGAACATTGCCGAAGAAATGGAACGAGCGGGGAAAAATCCGGCGGCAACGAGTCTCGAATTCGGCATTTTCGGCGCAGAACCGTGGTCGGAAGAAATGCGGCGCGAGCTCGAGGCCAGATTGGCGATCAAAGCGATCGATATTTACGGGTTGAGTGAGGTGTACGGGCCGGGAGTAGCGATTGAATGCCACGAAGCGCAGGACGGTTTGCACGTTCAAGACGATTTGATTTACGTCGAGGCGATCGATCCGGAGACGCTGGAACCGGTGCCGGACGGAGAAGACGGAGAACTCGTATTTACGAGTTTGGTGAAAGAAGCGACCCCGCTTATCCGCTACAGAACCGGCGACGTCGCTTCGATTCGCCGCGATACTTGCCGGTGCGGCCGGACAACAGTTAGGATGTCGCGCGTCAAAGGCCGTATCGACGACATGTTAATCATCCGCGGCGTCAACGTGTTTCCGTCGCAAATCGAGAATTATTTGCTGCAAGTGAAAGAACTCGTGCCGCATTATCAAGTCGCTGTCGACCGCAATGGCACATTGGATGAAGCAGAAATTCACGTTGAAATGAGCGAAGCCTTTTACGCGGATGTAGCGGGAGATTTGCAGCATGAACGTGTGCGGGCATTGGCAGGCAAAGTGGCAAAGCTGATTAAAGCGAATTGTCTCGTAACGATGAACGTGAAGGTAAAACGGCCGCATGAGATACCGCGTTCGCAAGGAAAAGCGGTTCGCGTGATTGATTTAAGGAAGTAGGTCGAAATGGCTGACTTGCAAGTGTTACGAGGCACGAAAGTCAACAGAGAGGTTTTTTCGCAATTAGAAGCGCTGTTTCGAGGCGCTTCTTTTTTTTCTGCGTTTTTCTGTTGGCGAGGGGATTCGGATGAAAGGGCTTACACTTGTCAGGAGTATGACGATAATTTATAATGACGTTAAATATACGTGATACAGAGGCGGTGAAAGAAAAAGTGGAAGAAGCTCTGTTTGATCGCTTGAGCGAGGAAGAGAAATACGAGCATTTCATGAACCGGATCAACAACGACGAAAAGATCGAGGCGGACGACTGGATGCCCGATGATTACCGGAACGGCTTAATCAAGTTGATTTCGATGCACGGCGTGAGCGAAATAATGGGCGCGCTGCCGGAAAAAGAATGGGTGCCGAAGGCGCCGACGTTAAACCGGAAGCTGGCCATTATGGCAAAGGTGCAAGACGAAATGGGACACGGGCAGCTCATTTTGCGTGTGGCGGAAGATTTGATGAAGCCGCTCGGCAAAACGCGCGAAGATGTTTTACAAGATTTGTTCAGCAAACGATTAAAGTTTCATAATGTCTTTCACATGGACGCGCCGACGTGGGGAGACGCGGCGGTCATTGCCTGGCTCGTGGACGGGGCGGCAATTTTATCGCAAACGAATATGTTGAAAACGTCCTATGGTCCGTACGGAAGGGCGTTGAAACGTGTCTGTCAGGAAGAATCATTCCACGAAAAGCACGGCGAAAGCTTGACGCTGTCGCTTGCGGAAGGAACGGAATATCAGCGCAAGATGCTGCAGGATGCCATTAATCGCTGGTGGGAGTCGCTCCTCATGTTTTTCGGGCCGGCATCGGCGAAAGATACCGGTTCGTCCAACGTCGATACGAACATTAAATATAAGCTGCGCGAAAAAGACAACGAGCAGCTGCGGCAAGCGTTTTTTGACAAATATATTCCGAAAATTCACATGCTCGGGTTTACGGTTCCGGATGAAACTTTGCATTACGATGAGTCGGCTGAAACATGGGTGTATCAAGGGCCGGATTGGAAAAAATTCAAGGAGATTGTCACCGGTCATGGTCCGCGTTCCCAGTCGCGGCTCGATTTGCGGGCCAAATCGTACGAAAGTACGCGCTGGGTGCGGGAAGCGCTTGCGACAGTTAAGACGAAAGCCGTTTAAAAACAGCGGCAGATCCGAACCTAACCGTGAAGGAGTTGACAGGCGAAATGAGCGGGGAAAGCAGCGAAAAGCCATTTTATGAAGAATTTGAAGTGTTCAGCCGGAAGAAGGACACGACGCCGATGCAATACCAATTCAGCTTGCTGGCGCCGAACCACGACATGGCGATGACGATGGCGAAAGAAAACTTTTTTCGCCGCGAAATTCCGAACGACATTTGGGTTGTTAAACGCAGCGACATTCGCAAGATGACACAGAGCGAGCGGGAAGCGATGCAACGACTCGACAAACCATATCGGGAAACGAAAGGGTACACCGATCTCGTGCAACGATGGCGGAATTTCCGCAAAGCGTACGAGCAGAAAGAGGGGGAGGAAGCGTGAGCGATTTTCTCAAGGCGGATGCCGACAACGAAGCGCTGATCGAACTTTTGTATCAGCTTGCCGACGACGATTTCATCCATGCTCACCGCGGTTCTGAATGGCTCGGGCTTGCGCCGCACATTGAGGAGGACGTCGCGTTTTCTTCGATCAATCAAGATACGATGGGTCACGCGGTGATGTATTTTCGGCTGCTCGAAGAGCTTGGTGAAGGAAAAATCGACGATATCAGCCATTTGCGCGGACCAGAGCATTATCGCAACGCGGTCATACTCGAGCGAAAGAACGGGCCCGGCGAATATATTGAAAAACCGGAGTACGATTGGGCGTTCACCGTCGTCCGCCATCTTTTTTACGATACGGCGAAGAAAATCCGTCTCGATTCGCTGAAGCAATCCCGTTACGAACCGCTTGCCGTAGCGGCGAGGAAGATTGTCACCGAACAATATTATCATCTTTTGCACTGGCAGCTTTGGTTCAAGCAGCTTATGACGAGCACGGACACAGCCCGTGAAAAAATGGAAGCGGCAATCGCAAAGGTTTGGGCTGATTTCGGCGGTATGCTGACGTTCGGGCCGCGGGGCGAGGAAATGGCTGCGGCGGGATTGATTGAAAGCGAAGCGCTGCTTGAAAAACGATGGTTGAAGAAAATTGAAACTTTGTTTCGGGAGGTCGATTATCCCATGCCAGGCGATGCGCCGGGAATGCAACACGGAAACGGGCGAAACGGAGAACATACGGAGGATTTGCCGCATGCGCTCAATACGCTTTCTGCCGTATACAAGTCGGATGAGCAGGCAAAAGCCTGGTAAGAAAGGGTGAGGATCGTGGACGATGCCGTGCAAGAAGTGAAAAAAGCGTTGGAGACGGTCACGGATCCGGAATTGCCGTGCATCAACATCGTTGATCTTGGGATGTTGGAAGCTGTTGAAATGAGCGGCGGAACGGTCACGATCCGGCTGCTGCCGACATTCAGCGGCTGTCCGGCGCTTGATATGATCAAGAATGATGTGCTGCGAGCGGTGAGGGAAGTCGCAGCGGGAGTCGAAGGCGTTTCGGATGTGCACGTCGAGTTCGTGTATGATCCGCCGTGGACAACGGACCGTATCAGCGCGCAAGGGAAGGAAAACTTGAAGACGTTCGGGGTTGCACCGCCCCCGGCCGAACATGTCGAAGGGGAACCTTGGAAAGTCGATTGTCCGTATTGCGGGTCGCCTTATACGACGATGGAAAACATCTTCGGGCCGACCGCTTGCCGCAGCATTTTATATTGCACGCATTGCAAAAATCCATTCGAAGCGATGAAACCGGTCGCGAATTGGTAAGTCTAGAGGCGGCATCAAGGGTTGTTATTGGACAGAAGAACTTGTGCGAATCGCCTGAGCGAGTGCTCAGTCATAGTTTAAAAGGAGGCAGCGAAGTGACGAAGTTGATTGCACTGTACCGTCAACCAGAAGATTGCAAGAAGTTCGATGATCATTATTACGGCACACATACGCCGATCGTCAAGAAAATCCCGGGTCTCCGCAAAACAGAAGTGACGAAAATTATTGGGTCGCCGCGCGGAGAAAGTCCTTATTATTTGTTATGTGAAATGTACTTTGACGACGAGGATTCGTTGAATCATGCGATGACGTCCGAAGAAATGAAAGCGTCTTCAAAAGACTTAATGTCGTTTGCCGGCGAGCTCGTTACCATGATGGTTGGGGAGGAAGTTCATGTTTGATTTTATCCAGACGCGCAAGAGCAGAGGCGTCGGAATCGTTGAGCTGAACCGCCCGAACGTGCTGAATGCGATCAATCAGCAAATGGTGAAAGAAATCGTCCAGGTGCTCGAAACGTACGACCGGGATGACGAAGTTCGTGCGATCGTGCTGCAAGGTGCCGGACGGGCGTTTGCTGCGGGGGCGGACATTAATGAAATGGCCGACGTCGGAGCGGTGGAAATGGAGATTCTCGACCAGTTTGCCGTTTGGGACCGGATTCATCTTGTAAAAAAACCGTTGATTTGTGCGGTACAAGGCTTTGCGTTCGGCGGCGGATTTGAGCTGGCGTTGAGCTGTGACATGATTATCGCGGCAGAAGATGCGAAATTTGCTTTTCCGGAAGTCAACATCGGTGTCATGCCGGGGGCAGGCGGCACGCAAATGCTGACGAAAGCGATGGGGCGCCGGAAGGCGATCGAATGGCTTTGGACCGGTGAACCGATGACGGCGAAAGAAGCGCATCATTACGGGGTCGTGAACCGTCTCGTTGCGCGCGAAGTTTTACATTCAGAAACGTTAAAATTTGCCGAAAAACTGGCGCAAAAACCGCCGTTGTCTTTGCGCATGATCAAGGAAGCGGTGAAAAAAGCGGTCGATCAACCGCTGCATGAAGGCATGTTGTTCGAAAGGAAAAACTTTTCGCTTTTGTTTGCCTCGAACGATCAGAAAGAAGGCATGCAGGCCTTTCTTGAAAAACGAAAACCGGATTTCAAAGGGGAGTAGCGATGGATACGATCAAACGGACAGTTGAAGACGGCGTCGCTTGGATCACGATGAACCGGCCGGATAAACTGAACGCTTTCAACAAACAAATGCATGCCGAGTTGAAAGAGACACTGAAACAAGTGAAAAAAGATAACGAAGTGCGCGCCGTCGTGCTTACAGGTGAAGGACGTGCGTTTTGCTCCGGACAAGATTTGGCCGACGTCGGTGAAGATGCGGATTTCTCTGAGATTTTGCGGAAGCGATACAATCCGCTCATTGAATCGATCACATCGCTGGAAAAACCGGTGATTGCGGCAGTCAACGGTACTGCGGCAGGCGCGGGCATGAGCTTGGCGTTGGCTTGCGACTTCCGTCTCGCCCACGAGAAAGCGAGCTTCATCGAAGCTTTCATCAATATCGGTCTTGTCCCGGATTCCGGCAGCTTATATTTCCTGCCGCGCCTCGTTGGGCATGCGAAAGCGATGGAACTTGCCGTTCTCGGGGAGAAAGTGCGCGCCGATGAGGCGGAAAAGCTCGGCCTTGTGACGAAAGTCATTCCGGATGCCGAGTGGGAGGAAGCGGTAAAGGCATTTGCTGAGCGGCTGGCGAACATGCCGACGAAAGCAATCGGACTCATTAAACGTTATATGAACAAGAGCTGGGAGAACGATTTAAGCGAAGTGCTCGAAAATGAGGCGGATGCGCAGCAAATCGCCGGGTACTCGGCGGATTATAAAGAAGGCGTGCAAGCGTTTTTGGAGAAAAGAAAACCGAAGTTCACGGGAAAATAACAAAGGAGCTGAACGTGATGAGCGAAATGAAGCGAGACACGTACAAGTTGTTTATAAACGGCGAATCGGTTGATGCGGCAAGCGGAGAAACGTTCACGACTTACAATCCGGCAACGGGGGAGACGCTCGCTGAAGTGGCGAAAGCCGGCAAGGAGGATGTCGATCGCGCGGTTGCGGCGGCGCGTGACGCGTTCGAGAACGGGAAGTGGAAAAAGTACCCGGTCGGTAAACGCGCGCGTGTAATGAACAAGATTGCCGCGATCATGCGGGAGCGGTTCAACGAACTCGTTGAAGCGGAAGTGGCAAACAGCGGGAAAAC
>DASSOY010000066.1 GCA_035700025.1 Bacillales bacterium
ATGGGCGGCATGATGTAACAAAGCCCAGAAACCCTTGATATAAAAGGATTTATGGCAAAAGAAAAAGGAAATATTTTGACCATAATCCTTGCTAAAAATTACTTTTTGAGGCTTCTCATAAGTTCGCTGAACTTATGGGAAGCTTTATTTTATTTTTATATCTCAAATCTTGTTGTTTAGCGTATAAGAATCAAACCATTGCTTCAATTCGTCTTGATAATCCTCCATTTTTATTAAAAATGGTAAAAAACCACTGTATCGAATCAAATCATACTGACCATCTTCGCAATCAGCTATATAGATATGTTCAAAAGGTGTACGGTTAATATTGTTAACCTTAATTTTACGCGGGTAACTTTTAATAATCTTTTGTTTTTGTTCTTCTGTAACAGGTTCTATGTTTTCCAAACGAACTAAGTTTTTTTGTTAGTAGTAGAGATCTTATCTGAATTCATCAATTGATTCTTAGAGTTTTCTTTTGGTTGAATAGAAGCACCCTCACGTAATTGTTTAACCTCACTGAGTAAGGCTTTATTTAACATATTTGCATCTCTGATATATTTGGTTTGTTCCACTAAAAGGTCAATAACTTTACCAAAACTGACAAATAAACTTCCAATAACAAAATTATATTACCAGCTGTATATCGCAATTGACCAAGCGAAGTCTTCATTGAAAAACGTTCCTAAATCATTTCCAATGACTATACCAGCAATAAATCCGGCAATCATTAATAAATATCCAATCTTTTTCAATATACTTCCTACGGCATCCACAATTGGTACTCCCCCAGTTTCATATTAGTCTTTCAACCATAATTCCAAAATAAATGAGATGTTATTTTTCTTTAGTGGGATATATTTATCATCTGCATCTCAATCCCCTGAATGTATCAAATTACCAATCTCTGATGCATTATAAAGAACACAAAAAAATTGCATTTGAAAAGACAAACTTTTCAAGTTGGTTCCTAGCAAAAGAATTCTTTGATTGATTGAAGGATGGTGGTATAATAAAAAGTTGGAATGAAGCGATTTTTTGAAACAGACGAGATGTGTCTTTGGTGTGTCTTGCTTTACCGTGATGCTTAAGCAGAGCGCCCGCATCTTTACTTCTATTCTTTGATTATAAGGATCTGGTAAAAATGAGCATCAGGAAAACCGACACGGACGTAATTTTAATAGGTTCAGGAATCATGAGCGCGACATTGGGGACGCTGCTGAAAGAATTGGTCCCGGAATGGAACATTAAGGTATTCGAGAAACTCCCGAAAGCGGGGGAGGAGAGTTCCAACGAATGGAACAACGCGGGAACGGGGCATTCGGCCTTGTGCGAGCTGAATTATACCGTTGAACAACCGGATGGTTCCGTAGATATTAGCAAAGCGGTCAAAATCAATGAGAAGTTTCAGCTGTCGAGGCAGTTTTGGTCCTATCTCGTCAACCGCGGTCTGATCCGCCATCCGCACGATTTCATCCGGCCCTTGCCGCATATGAGTTATGTTCATGGGGAATCGAATGTAGCGTTTTTGAAAAGACGCTTCGAGGCGTTATCGAGCAACCCGCTGTTTGAGGGAATGGAATTTTCCGATGACCCGGAGCAACTGAAGGAATGGCTGCCGTTGATGATGAAAGACCGAACGTTCAACGAGCCGCTCGCAGCCACGAAAATAGACTCGGGTACGGATGTCAACTTTGGGGCATTAACGCGCCTGCTTATCGAGCATTTGGAAAGCAAAAACGTCGATGTTCGTTATCGGACGAAGGTTGAAAACCTCAAACGGACCGATGGAGAGTCTTGGGAATTGAAGGTAAAAAATCTTGATACCGGGACCGTCGAGAGTCATACCGCTAAGTTCGTCTTCATCGGAGCCGGGGGAGGCAGCCTGCATTTGCTGCAAAAGTCCGGAATACCAGAAGGGAAACAGATTGGGGGATTCCCGGTGAGCGGACTGTTTATGGTCTGCAACAATCCAGACATTGTCGAGCAGCATTATGCAAAAGTGTACGGAAAAGCGGCGGTTGGGGCTCCGCCAATGTCGGTCCCTCATTTGGACACGAGATACATCGACAACGAGAAATCCTTGTTATTCGGACCGTTTGCCGGTTTCTCGCCAAGGTTTTTAAAAAACGGCTCTTTGTTCGATTTGGTCACCTCGATCAAACCGCACAATCTCATTACGATGCTGGCGGCAGGTGCCAAAAACATGGCTTTGACGAAATACTTGATCCAGCAGTTGCTGTTATCGAAAGAACAGCGAATGGAAGAATTGCGGCAGTTTGTTCCGGGCGCAAAAAGCGAAGATTGGGAGTTAGTCACAGCGGGACAGCGCGTCCAAGTCATCAAAGACACGGTGGAAGGCGGCAAGGGAACGCTGCAGTTCGGCACGGAAGTGGTAAGTTCTTCGGACGGGTCGCTGGCGGCATTACTTGGTGCTTCACCGGGAGCTTCTACCGCTGTCCAAGTCATGCTCGACGTCATGAACCGATGTTTTCCGCGACAAATGGAAGAGTGGGAACCGAAAATCAAGGAAATGATTCCTTCTTACGGCGTGAAGCTGGCGGAAAACCCGAAACTTTTCCGGGAAATTCATGCGTCGACAGCGCAAGCGCTTGGGCTGAGCATGGGCGAAGATGAACGATCCGAAGAAAATGCTGCAAAGGAAATTGAAAAAGTTTAAGCTCGCGTAAAAGAGGTTTCCGCGTTTCGTCGGAAGCTTCTTTTTTTTTGAAAAAAATCGTATTTCATCACGTCCGCTATCGGCAGCGCAGGTGTGTTGTCCCGGCATTATTTAAAAACCATCGCTTATCCTGCGCAACTTGTCCCTTTCCATTTCACTTCATCACAATATGCTAATCATGTGAGGAGGAAACTCACAATATATGAAAAGGAGTGATTTTGATGGGCTACGGAGGCGGAGGCTATAGCAATCAATTTGCATTGATTGTCGTATTGTTCATTTTGCTGATTATTGTCGGTGCTGCGTACGTGTATTAAAATAACCGATCGGAAGCATAATTTCACGATCGGTGCATAAATTAGGAATGGTATCTTTTGGAATGTGCCTTTTCCGAATTGAAGAACTCCCGCACATTTCACATGATTTCACCTCAAGGGGGCACTCCGCCCCCGTATTTTGTTTTTCTCCAAACCCTTCAATTGAGCTGCAGCGTGCGCTTGCTCATTCATTCATGTTGATCAAGAAGAATCAAGCGGCGAAAGACACCGGCGGAGCCGGTGTCTTTTAATCGTTGAGCCAACGGTCGATTTGTTGATTTATTTCTTTTACATTCGGATAACGGGTCGGTTGGCTGCTTAAATGGTAGTTGATCTTTAATTCGAGAATCCGGCGAACGCTGGCATCGAGTCGGCTGACCGGAATATCCCCCTGCTTGACCGCTTTTTCGACCGCTTCTATCGCGCGGTCGACATTATTTTGTCCGTGTGCAATTAATAACAGATCATTTCCGGCCTTGACCGCTTTTACCGCGGCCGAACCAATGTCTTGCTTGTTCGTAATGGCTCCCATGGTCAAATCGTCGGTCATGATCACATGATCGAATCCAAGCCTGTTTCGAAGCACATCCGTTACGAACGTTTTCGACAAGGAGGCGGGGGCATTTGGGTCGATTTTCGGAAAGCTTATATGGGCTACCATTACCATGTCCGCACCTTCCTTGATGGCTTTTGCGAACGGTTGGATTTCGACGTTTAGCAAGTGCTTGAGATCGTAGTGAACCACCGGTAAGCCGGTATGTGAATCGATGTTGGTATCGCCGTGCCCGGGAAAATGCTTAACGACTGCAAGGATGCCCTCGGACTGAATGCCCTTCATGACCGGAATGCCGATGCGGCTGACCACCGCTTCGCTCGTCCCGAATGCTCGATCGCCGATCACCGGATTTCGCGGATTGCTGTTTATGTCGAGTACGGGAGCGAAATTGAGGTTCAAGCCGACGCTTTTCACTTCCAAGGCCAGAGCTCGACCGATTTTTTCGGCGTATGCGGGATCATTTTTATTGCCGATGACCCGTGCGCTTGGGATTCGTCTGAATGGCTTCGGCAGTTTCGAGACGCGCCCGCCCTCCTGGTCGATGCCGAACAGCAGCGGGACGTCTGTTGAAGCTGTTTGTGCCTTGATCTCATTCAAGAACCGAACGGCTTGCCGCGGACTGACGAGATTTTTTTGATAAAAAATAACCCCTCCGATGTGATCGCGTTGCAAAAACGTTTTGCTGGTCTCTGTGAGAGAAGTTCCGTCGATCCCGGCGATGATCATCTGACCGATTTTTTCTTTAACACTCATCGTTTTCAATCGATCGTCTATCGACTTGGCTTGCCATTGTTTTCCCGGCTGATAGGTGACTGAGATGTGATCGGCAACGGGGTTCATCGCTGCTTTTGTCGGCCGGGGGAAGATCCACTTTATTTGATAAAGGTTCTCGTTGTATATCCAGATGACTTGATCCACCTTCGCCGTTTTGAAGAAATGAACCGCATCCGGTTTTCCGAGTTCTGTTTTCAGCGCTTCGAGGGTAATGTTCTGGACGATGGCTCGTGAAGACCTCAGGTCGAGGATTTGCTTGCCGTGATTCATGCCGGCGCTGATGTTTTCGTGATGCCATTCGAAATAAATACCGCTTGCGGTTTCCGCCTTTCGATCGGGCGGCCCGAACTGCTTGATCAATGTTTCGCTCGTTGTTTCGCCAAGTTGAAAATGTGTACCGTATAATCTTCCTTCTGCGGCCATTGCCATAATCGCTTGAATGGGTTTCTGTTGATGCTGCGGGGGGAGACTCACTTGAATTCCCTTTGCGCTCGCGATCGGCGAGTCGTTCATCGGCCATTGAGGCTGTTTGTCTTGAAAGCTGCTGGCGGGAGCGAAGGAACAGAAAAGTGCCGCGGCAGAAATCACCATCATCTTCTTCAAGTTCAATCCCCTCCTCGCAACCCTGTTTGTTCCATGTAACTTCGGACAATCCTGAATGGTTTCGCTTGCCCTTGATATTTTTCAGCTTCAGGATCCTTGTCCCTATTCATATGACACGCTTGACGAAGTTCTCCGTGTCGGTCACCGCCGCGAATTCCTTGTGAAGGGCGGCAAGGCTGCGTGATTGAATAGACTGGACCTGCTTGGATTCACCCACTTTCGATAGAGTTGGGACGGAACTCATTCCCATGTTATGGATTCAACATTTTCGTATATATGTCTTTCGGGAATTCATTACGGCCGCTAATCTCCGATGAAAGATCGCTAGACTTGGAGGCGATTCGGGAGGGGCGATATTTGTCTAAGTGAAAAGTGAGATCTCTGTCGTTCTCTGGTATACTAAGGAATGAATGCTTTTGCCATTCGTGGAAAACAAATGGATATATTTGAAAATTTAGATTTCGATATTAGAATCTAGCGACAGGGGGACGTGCCATGTCAACAACCCGATTTGATTCGGTTCATCCATTATTGGAAAAAGTAATCGACAGCGTCGAGAAAGTGATGATTGGGAAGCGGCAAATTGCGGAACTCAGTCTCGTTTCGCTGCTCGCGGACGGCCATGTATTGTTGGAGGACGTGCCGGGAGTAGGGAAGACGATGATGGTGAAGGCGATCGCGAAATCGGTAGGAGCAAAGTTTCAAAGAATCCAGTTTACGCCCGATTTGCTGCCGTCGGATCTTACCGGCATTTCGATTTACAACCAAAAAGAAAGCAAGTTTGAGTTTCGCCCAGGCCCGATCATGGGAAACATTATTCTCGCCGACGAAATTAACCGAACTTCACCGAAAACGCAGTCAGCGCTATTGGAAGGGATGGAAGACGGCTGCGTCACGGTAGACGGAGAAACCCATTCGCTCGGGAATCCGTTTTTTGTCATGGCCACACAAAACCCCATTGAATATGAAGGTACGTTTCCGCTGCCGGAAGCGCAAATGGACCGCTTTATGATGAAACTGCATATGGGCTATCCGTCCGAGCAAGAGGAATTGGACGTTTTGACCCGCATTGAGAAGGGACATCCGATCGATAAGGTCGAACCGGTCATCGGGTTGGACGAAATCTTGCGGCTGAAAGCTGAAGTCCTGCAGGTCTTCGTAGAGAATTCGGTTCGAAAGTATATGGTCGACATCGTCAGGCGCACGAGAAATCATCGTCTCGTTTATCTCGGAGCTTCGCCGCGCGGAGCGCTTTCTTTAATGAAGGCGGCACAGGCTTATGCTTTCTATCATAATCGCGACTATGTCGTGCCGGACGACGTGAAACGGTTGGCGCCGTTCGTGCTCAGTCATCGGATCATCTTGAAATCCGATGCCAAGTTCGGAGGGCAAAAGCCGGAGGAAGTGATCAAGGAGGTTTTGGAACATGTTCATGTTCCGGTAGCGAAGGAAAGATCGCTCCGATGAAAAAAACGCTCGGATTCTTCAGAAGGCCTGAGCTCGGCATTGGCTGGCTTTTCGTCATCACCTGCGTTCTGTTCGCCTATGCGATGTTCCAAGGGGGATTCGTGAGCTGGTTTTTGTTTTACGGGATTCTTCCGATTTTCTTGTATGTTGTGTCGGTGGCCGTTTATCCGCTTGAAAAAGTGCAGGTGGAACGGAGTTTGGCCGGCGAAGTGTTTACGGCGGGGGCGAAGCTCGTCGTCACCGTTGATATTTACCGTAAGTCGCGTCTTCCGTTGCTGTTCTTGGTCGTCGAAGATCGTTTGCCTGGTACATTGGCGGGTACGGCCCGCGCTGAAATGAAAGATTACCGTTTTGGTGCAAAAGCGATCTTTTTCCCCGGCTTTCGCCAATCGCTTCGTTATCGGTATACGCTTGAACCGTTGCCGCGCGGGGAGTTCTCGCTTTCGGAATTCGAATTGAAAATCGGCGACGCATTCGGGTGGTTCGAAAAGTCGCGGATCGCGCTGACGGACCAGCAGTTGCTCGTTTATCCAGCGTTTGAGGAAATTCATCATTGGGATCCGCAAGAACGGCACGAGGAAGGCGAGCGAAGAGGGAAAAACCTTTTTCAATTCGATCTTACGTCGGTTTCCGGTGTGCGCGACTACTCGACTGGAGATCGTTTGTCTTGGGTCGATTGGAAATCGACGGCACGTACGAATAAATTGTTGACGAAGGAATTTGAACGTCCGCTCAACGAAGATTTCGTGATTTGCCTTGATCGTCGTGCCGACCATTTTCGCGGCCGCGCCGATTGGTTTGAAACCGGTGTAAGCGCGGCGGCATCGATGGTGCGATACGGCATGAAAAAGGGCGGGTCAGTCGGATTCGTTTCTTGCGGAAAAGAGAAAGGGATCTATCCTCTAGCTTCCGATTCGCACCAACAGTGGCGCATCTTTCACCATCTCGCGATGGTTCAACCGGACGGAACCGGGAATCCTTTTCCACTGCTCATCCAATCGCTACGCCGTTTTCCAGCAAAGGTTAATGTCATTTTCATTACGTCAGTCGTTTCGGATGCGACGCTGCGCCTTTTCGATGAAATGCAGCGGCGAAACCAGAAAGCCGATCTGTTCCTGCTTTCTGAAAGCTCCTCTTCTGCACGTGAGGATTTTCGCGTCGAACGGCTCAGGCGAACAGGTGTCGGCGTATATATGATCGGAAACGGAAATTTAAGCGAAGTTTTGAATATGGGGAGTCACTATGCGACAAACGGGTAACAGACTCATGACGTTTATTGTATACGGACTCGGGTTTTTGCTTTTTTGGGAATGGCTGCGCCCGATTCCATTGATTACGAACACCTCGCACGTGGATGTCTTCGTGATGTTTGCAGCCTTTGCGTTTTTGCTTACGTATTTGCAGCTTCCGTTTTGGCTGTCGGCTCCCGCGAAAGCGGCTGCAATTTTATTTTCTTTGCACATGTTGTTTTATTATGGACCGTTGCTGGATCCCGGCTGGTTGACGAATTTGCTCCATCATTTGCTTACAAACGCGGGGCACTTGCTGACATTGGACTTCACCAGTCTGTCCGACGTGTTCCGTTCCTTCTTGTTTTTTGTATTATTATGGTTGATCAGTTATTTGATGTATTATTGGTTGATTCAAGCGAGAACGGTGTTGCTGTTTTTCTTCTCGACCGTTGTTTACATTACGATTATTGATACGTTTACGCTCTATGACGCAAGCGGTGCCATCGTTAGAGTCGTTGTCATCGGCTTTGCTTTGCTCGGTTTGCTCCGTTTCGTGAAACTGAGGGAAGAAGAACGGATGAATGCCTCTTTCGGTATGTTTCCAGCAACTTGGGCGGTCGTGATGGCGGCGGTTCTTCTCTTGACGACGGTTGTCGGATTTGCGGCTCCGAAGGCAGGTCCGCAATGGCCGGACCCGGTTCCTTTTCTGAAAAGCGCAGCTGGGGTTGGCCCGGGAGGAACCTTAAGGCGCATCGGCTACGATTCAAACGACGAACGTCTCGGAGGACCGTTTCTGTCCGATAACGATCCGTTGTTTACGGTGGCGACGAAGGAAAGATCGTATTGGCGCGTGGAGTCAAAATCCATTTATACGGGAAAAGGGTGGGTATCCACCGATACGCCTTTGGTCAAGGTGAACTTCGACCGCGATCCGGCGCCGGAATTGTATAACAATGAAAACGTTACGGTACACGAAAAGACGGCCAAGATTGTATTCGAACAAGGACGCAAGTTTCCGCAGCTCGTGTACGGCGGCGAAATTACGGATATAAAAGCAAACGGCGTACAGTTTCTAATGGATGAGAATACGCAAAAAATTCAGCCGTACGCGGCCGAGAATCCGGTGACGCTCCAGCATTACACGTTATCGTATAATGTTCCAGAGTTTACGGAAGAACAATTAAAAAAGTCCGTTGTTTATCCGCCGGCGATCGAGCCGTATTTGCAGCTGCCGAAGTCGCTCCCGGAAAAGGTCAAAACGCTTACGGAATCGATTACAAAAGACGCTGCCAATGCTTACGACAAAGCGAAAGCCGTCGAACGATACTTGCACACCGCGGGGTTTGAGTACAATACCGAAGATGTTGCCGTTCCGGCGAAAAATCAAGATTACGTGGCGCAATTTTTGTTCGAAACGAAACAGGGATATTGCGACAATTTCTCTTCAGCCATGGCGGTTATGCTTCGGACGATCGGCATTCCGACGCGCTGGGTGAAAGGATTTACCCCCGGCGATTATAAGGACAGCCTCCCGAACGGAAAGACGGTCTTTCAAGTGACGAACGCAAATGCCCATTCATGGGTGGAAGTTTACTTTCCGAATGTCGGATGGGTGCCTTTCGAACCGACGAAAGGGTTTCGCAACGCGATCGATATCGTAAAGAAGAAAGATGAGTCACCAGATGAAACAGCAACCGGCAACGATTCGAACGATACAGCGACAGACCTTCCGGAACAAAACCAAAGAAATCCGCAGTTGATTCCGAGACCAAACGAAAACGAACAAGCCTCTTCCGGAGCCGGGACATTGGATCGCTTGACGATGTCGAATACCGGCATTATTATAGGAGTGATTTTGTTGTTGCTTGCGGCGGGGGCCGCTTATTGGAAACGGAAGCTTTGGCTTCCTCGTCTCCTCCGGCTGCGATATCTCGGGAAAAATGACGAGGATACGTTTCAGGAAGCGTATGAACAGTTGTTGAAGCTTCTTCCTTTATTCGGCTTGACCCGGGGAAACCAGCAAACGTTAAGGGAATTTGCTGTAAAAGTGGATCAGGCGCTCGGCACCGTTGAAATGAAGGAATTGACGGTTGCCTATGAAAGGCTTGCCTACCGTGGAGGAACGTCCAGCGCAGCTTGGCAAGAAACGAAAGTGATGTGGGATACGATCATAAAAAGGCTTATGGCTGAATAGATGAGGGGATGGAGAGGTTGCAAGACAATCATGAAGAAATCATCGTACTGGACTTCGGAGGTCAGTACAACCAATTGATTGCACGGCGCGTAAGAGAGCTTGGCGTGTTCAGCGAATTGCTGCCGAATACGACGACGGCGGAAGAAATCCGCGCGCGCGCGCCGAAAGGCATCATTTTTTCCGGCGGACCGAACAGCGTGTACGGGGAAGGCGCACCGCGGTGCGATGAGGCGATCTTTGACCTCGGCATTCCGATTCTCGGCATTTGCTACGGCATGCAATTGTTGAGTCTGCATTTCGGCGGGCACGTCGAACGGGCCGTCCACAGGGAGTATGGGAAGGCAGAGGTGCAGCTGGAGGCGGAGAAGAGCTCCGCCTTGCTCGCGGGGATCAACGGCAACGCATCCGTATGGATGAGTCACGGTGATCTCGTGAAAGCGCCGCCGGCCGGCTTTACTGTCGATGCGACCAATCCGTCCTGTCCGGTCGCGGCGATGAGCGATCCGCAGCGAAAGTTGTTCGGCGTGCAATTCCATCCGGAAGTACGCCATACGGAGCAAGGCATGGACATGCTCCGCAACTTCGCGTTCGACATTTGCGAATGCAAAGGCGATTGGACGATGTCGAACTTTATTGAGGAGAAAGTGGCGGACATTCGCGAAGCGGTCGGTGACCGCAACGTGTTGTGCGCCTTGAGCGGTGGGGTGGACTCCTCCGTGGCAGCTGCCCTCGTGCATGAGGCGGTAGGCGATCGGCTGACTTGTATTTTCGTCGATCACGGCTTGTTGCGAAAAGGGGAAGCGGACAGCGTGATGGAAACGTTCGCCGAAAAGTTCCGGATGAATGTGATCAAAGTCGACGCGAAAGAACGTTTCTTGTCGAAGCTTAAAGGCGTATCCGATCCGGAGCAGAAGCGGAAAATCATCGGAAACGAATTCATATACGTGTTTGAGGAAGAAGCGGAAAAGCTGACGAACATTGATTACCTTGTGCAAGGGACGTTGTATACGGACATCATCGAGAGCGGCACGGATACGGCGCAAACGATCAAATCGCACCATAATGTCGGCGGTTTACCGGAGGACATGCAGTTCGATTTGATCGAACCGCTGAACACACTGTTCAAGGACGAAGTTCGCAAGCTCGGTTCCGAGCTTGGTTTGGACGACGAGATCGTCTGGCGTCAGCCGTTCCCGGGTCCGGGACTCGGCATCCGCGTCCTTGGCGAAATTACCGAGGAAAAGCTCGAGATCGTCCGCGAATCAGACGCTGTATTGCGCCGTGAAATCAAGGCCGCCGGCCTTGACCGCGACATCTGGCAATACTTCACCGTCTTGCCGGACATGCGCAGCGTCGGTGTCATGGGCGATGCCCGCACGTATGACTACTGCATCGGCATTCGCGCGGTCACTTCCGTCGACGGCATGACGTCCGACTGGGCGCGCATTCCGTACGACGTGCTCGAACGGATCTCGACGCGCATCGTGAACGAAGTCGACCACGTGAACCGGATTGTTTATGATATTACATCCAAACCGCCTTCCACAATTGAGTGGGAATAGGCTTTCACCGCCGGCTGAGCGTTACGTGCTCGGCCGGCTTTTTTTGCCTCGTGTTTCGAACCATTGTCCCATTGTGTTCCCTGCCTTACTTGTGGTACTCTACGATGAGTATTTCAGAAAGGGGACGGACACCATGTGGCGGAAAGGCGTTTTAGGGTTGATGGGAGCGGTGCTCGTTTTGGCGTTGGCTGCTTGCGGCGGAAATGAGGAAGGAAAATCGGCAAAAAGCGGAGACGATGGGAAATCAACAGAGAAGGAAGCGCACGAGCCGAAAATGAAAGGGCTTGTTGATGAAGACAAAACGGTTGTCATCGTCAACGGCGAGAAAGTGAAAGGCGCAACATACAATCCGATTTTGAAACGGATTGAGCAAATGCACTTGCTCGCCCAAGCCCAGAAAGGCGATCAGAAAGCATCCAAAGCGGACATTTACAAAAAATCAAAGCAGCAGGCGCTCGACAGCGTGATCGGGCAAACCCTCCTGTTGCAAGATGCCGACAAGAAAGGGTATCGGCCGTCCGAAGAAGAAGTGAACGACCGCGTGGAACAGTTGAAGCAGCAATACGGCGGCGAAAAGAAACTGAAGCAGACGCTCAGCGAACAAAACATGACAATGGCCGAGTTGAAGAAAAACATGGGGATGAAAATTGAGTGGGAGACTTACCTTGAGAAGGAAGTCGACGTGAACGTGACAGACAAGGAGATTCAGGCGTTTTACGAGAACTATAAAGAGAAGACGGAAAAGCCGAAGAAATTAGCGGAAATCAAGCCGCAAATCAAAAAGGAATTGGAGCGGCAAAAAAAGCAGCAGAAGATTAACGACATCGTTGATGAATTGAAGAAGAAGAGTGAAATCGAAGTGAAGATTTGACGAGAACGCAATGAGGCTGACTCACCTGTTGAGTCGGCCTTTGCTTATTTTGCTCTACGCTGCAACGGGAAAACCGAATATAAACAACAAAATTCGTTGGAATGTTCGGATTTTGTATTGACGTAAAAACAGACTATTGCTAAAATGAGCTCGACAACAGTCGAAAAAATGGTTTCCACATTTTCTTGATTAAGGGGGAAGTTCATTGATTTCTCGTTATTTTCGTTTTGAGGAGAACGGAACGAACATGCGCCGTGAAACGACGGCCGGCGTTACGACTTTTTTGGCGATGGCGTACATCTTGTTCGTCAATCCGGCGATTCTTGCCAACGCCGGCATGGAAAAAGGCGCAGTCTTTACGGCCACCGCTTTATCGGCCGTCGTTGGCTGCTTGCTGATGGCTTTCATCGCCAACTACCCGGTCGCCATCGCGCCGAGCATGGGCTTGAACGCTTTTTTTGCTTTCTCGGTCGTCATCGGCATGGGTGTTTCCTGGCAGACTGCACTTGTAGGAACACTTTTCTCAGGCATTATTTTTGTCATTATCACGATGTTGAAAATTCGGGAAATGATCTTGAACGCGATTCCGCGCGATTTGAAAATGGCTTCGGCGAGCGGCATCGGGCTTTTCATTGCGTTCATCGGCTTGAAAGGGGCAGGCATTGTCGTGCCGAATGAAGCGACGCTCGTGACGCTTGGCAACCTGTCGACGCCGGGGACATTGCTGACGATTTTCGGACTTTTCGTCACGGTCATTTTGATGGTACGCAAAGTGCCCGGAGCCATTTTCGTCGGCATGATCTTGACCGCGCTCGTCGGCATCTTCACGAACGTGATCCCGGCACCCGGCCAAATCGTCGGTGCCGTACCTAGCTTGGAGCCGGTTTTCGGCGTGGCGATCACGCAAATTTTTGCTGATCCGTCGTCGGTATTCACGCTGAATTTGCTTGTCGTCGTCCTTACGTTCTTGTTCGTCGAATTTTTCGACACGGCCGGAACGCTGATGGCGGTAGCTTCGCAAGCGGGCTTGATTGAAGGCAATAAGATGAAGCGCGGCAGCCGTGCGCTCCTCGCCGACTCGTCCTCGATCGTCGCAGGTTCGATCTTAGGAACGTCTCCAACGACGGCTTACATCGAATCGTCTTCCGGCGTGGCTTCCGGCGGCCGTACCGGTTTTGCATCCGTGGTTACGGCGGCACTTTTTATCCTGGCGTTGTTATTCTCGCCTTTGCTTACGGTTGTTACGTCTAACGTTACCGCCCCAGCTTTGATCATCGTCGGCGTGCTTATGGTTTCTGCGCTCGGTGAAATTCGTTGGGACACGTTTGAAATGGCAGTTCCGGCATTTTTGATGATCATCATGATGCCGCTCACGTACAGTATCGCCAACGGCATCGCGCTCGGTCTCGTCATGTACCCGGTGACCATGTTCGTCAAAGGCAAAGGCAAGGACATTCATCCGATCATGTACTTCCTGTTCTTCATATTCGTTTTGTATTTTACGTTTTTGGCATAAAGGATTGCGATAAACTAGGGGTCGTCCATCGAGACGGCCTTTTTCTTATTTGCCGGATTCACTGACACATGATCGCAACAAGCCCCTGTTTCGCGGGATACGGAAATCATGATATGATAGATTGGCAGATTCATGGAAAGGAAGGATGGGACAGTGGGTGGATTGTTGAACAGCCCATGGGCGATGCCGGTTATTATTTTCGCGGTCAATGTCATTTACGTCAGTTTCTTTACGATGCGGATGATTTTGACGTTGAAAGGGCACCGCTATTTGGCAGCCGTGACAAGTATGGCGGAGGTTGTCATTTACGTCGTCGGCCTCGGATTGGTTTTGGATCATTTACATGAAGTTTGGAATTTGGCAGCGTACGCGATCGGTTACGGGTTCGGCGTCATCGTCGGCATGAAAATCGAGGAAAAATTAGCGCTCGGCTACATCACGGTGAATGTCATCAGCAGCAATTTCGATCAAGATCTTCCTTCGATGCTCCGGAAAGACGGTTTCGGGGTAACGAATTGGATGGCGTATGGACGCGAAGGCGCCCGGTTGATGATGGAGATTTTGACGCCGCGCAAATCGGAGATCAATTTGTATCGGAAAGTACGAGAATTGGACCCAAACGCTTTTATTATTTCTCACGAACCGAAGGCGTTTCGCGGCGGTTTCTGGGTGAAAGCGATCCGCGGGAAAAAACAGTTTCCGGTGTAAAATGGCCCGGTTCGTTTCGAAAAAGGCTGAAAAACCGAACAATCAAGTTCTTCGAATTATAAAACGTTCGATTTTTGCTTGACTCGATGTCGAAAACCTTGATAAACTAAAGATAGAATTGAATGATGGCCTCATATAATTTTGGGAATACGGCCCATGAGTCTCTACCCGCCGACCGTAAATTGGCGGACTATGAGGGGAAGTTGCGTCTGTCGTCGAGACGGCGCGAAAGGAGAGGTATGTCCACAAGCCGCTTTCTCTCAAGTGAAATTGGAGCAGCGAGCAGCTTTGGGCGTTTTTTTATGGAAGAAAGTCCCTCTCGCTAAGACGGATCTCTAGGATGGAAGGAGCTTATGAAGATGAAACCGAATGTCGGAGTAATCATGGGAAGCACGTCCGATTGGGAAACGATGAAACATGCGTGTGATGTTCTTGAAGAATTGGACATTCCTTATGAGAAAAAAGTTGTATCGGCCCATCGCACGCCGGATTTGATGTTTGCTTATGCGGAGGAAGCTCGCGAGCGTGGATTGCGGGTCATCATTGCCGGAGCCGGCGGTGCCGCGCATTTGCCGGGGATGGTGGCAGCGAAGACGACATTGCCGGTCATCGGCGTTCCAGTACAATCGAGAGCATTGAATGGATTGGATTCACTATTGTCGATTGTACAAATGCCGGGAGGCGTACCGGTTGCAACAACAGCGATCGGTAAAGCAGGAGCAACGAACGCAGGATTGTTGGCGGCTGAGATTCTTGGTGCGTTTGATGAAGGCGTCGCCGAACGATTGTCTGAGCGAAGGGAAGCCTTGAAAAATAAAGTGATAGAAACGAGTGATTCGTTATGATTGAACCGGGAAAAACGATCGGCATTTTAGGCGGCGGACAGCTCGGAAGAATGATGGCGATTTCCGCACGGGAAATGGGCTATCGCATTGCAGTGCTTGAACCGAAAAGCGACTCGCCGTGCGGGCAAGTGGCCGACCACGAAATCGTCGCGAATTATGACGATTTGGAAGGGATTAAGAAGCTCGCAGAGTTGAGCGACGTGATCACGTACGAGTTCGAGAACGTCGATTTGGAAATGGCGCGTTGGTTGGAAGAGAACGCGAACTTGCCGCAAGGCAGCGAATTGTTGAAAAATACGCAAGATCGCGAGTTTGAGAAAAAATCGATTGAAGCGAGCGGTGCGAAGGTGGCGCCGTATCGGATCGTACACGATGAGACGGAATTCCGCGACGCGATAGCGGCGCTCGGGTTTCCGTCGGTCGTGAAGACTTGCCGCGGCGGGTACGACGGCAAAGGACAAATCGTGCTGCGTGAAGAGAAGGATGTCGAGGAAGCGCTTGGCGCGTTTGTTGGCAAACAAAAAGCGATCGTCGAGCAATGGGTGACGTTTGAGAAGGAAATATCAGTGATCGTTACGCGCAGTGTGTCGGGAGAAGTGAGCACGCTGCCGGTGGCAGAGAACATTCATCGTGACAATATTCTTCATACGACGATCGTTCCTGCGGGAATTTCCCGGGAAATTGAACAAATGGCGACACAGATTGCGAAAAGTTTGGCGGATTCCTTTAATCTTGTCGGAACGTTGGCGGTGGAAATGTTTTTGACGCCGGACGGCGACATTTACGTCAATGAAATGGCACCGCGTCCGCATAATTCGGGGCACTACTCGATTAACGCTTGCGAAACGTCGCAGTTCCAGCAGCACATTCGGGCGATTTGCGACTGGCCGCTCGGCAAACCGGATTTGTTGAAGCCGGTTGTGATGGTGAACATTTTGGGTGAACACATGGAAAAGGCATTGTCGCAAATCGATCGTTTCGATGACGTGAAGCTTCACTTGTATGGCAAAGCGGAAGCGAAAACAGGAAGAAAAATGGGACATGTCAATGTGCTTGCCGATACAGTCGAAGCCGCATGGGACAAAGCGATTTCATTGAACTTGGGGACGGAGGAAAACGAATGATCGAACGTTATACGCGACCGGAAATGGGCGCGATCTGGACAGAGGAAAACCGGTTTCAAGCGTGGTTGGAAGTCGAAATACTTGCGGCTGAAGCATGGGCGGAACTTGGAGAGATTCCGAAGGAAGATGTGAAGAAGCTTCGCGAGAATGCGTCTTTCGACATTAACCGGATTAAAGAGATTGAAGAAAGCACGCGTCACGACGTTGTCGCTTTCACGCGCGCCGTGTCGGAAACGCTCGGTGAAGAAAGAAAATGGGTCCATTACGGCTTAACGTCGACAGACGTTGTCGATACGGCGTTGTCGTATTTGCTGAAGCAAGCGAACGACATTTTATTGAAAGATATTGAACGCTTTATCGAGATTCTCGAAAACAAAGCGAAAGAACATAAATATACGGTGATGATGGGACGTACGCACGGCATTCATGCCGAACCGACGACGTTCGGCTTGAAATTGGCGCTTTGGTGCGAAGAAATGAAGCGCAACCTTGAGCGTTTCAAGCAGGCGGCGGACGGTGTGCGTTTCGGGAAATTGTCGGGTGCCGTCGGCACGTATGCGAACATTGATCCGTTCGTGGAACAATACGTTTGTGAAAAACTCGGTTTGCAAGCCGCACCGATTTCGACGCAAACGTTGCAGCGCGATCGTCATGCTGCTTATGTCGGTGCATTGTCGCTCGTTGCGACCTCGATCGAGAAATTTGCCGTCGAAATTCGCGGTTTGCAAAAGAGCGAAACGAGAGAAGTCGAAGAATTTTTCGCGAAAGGGCAAAAAGGTTCGTCAGCGATGCCGCACAAGCGGAATCCGATCGGCTCGGAAAATATGACGGGCATGGCGCGCGTCATTCGCGGCCATATGTTGACGGCTTACGAAAACGTGCCGCTTTGGCATGAAAGAGATATTTCGCACTCGTCGGCGGAGCGGATTATTTTACCGGATGCGACGATTGCTTTGAACTACATGTTGAACCGTTTCGCGAAAATCGTAAAAGAATTGACGGTTTTCCCGGAAAATATGAAACGCAACATGGATAAAACGTACGGGCTCATTTACTCGCAACGTGTGTTGCTTTCGTTGATCGACAAAGGCATGACGCGCGAAGAAGCTTACGATACGGTTCAGCCGAAGGCGATGAAAGCTTGGGAAACCGGCACGCCTTTCCGCGAATTTATCGAGGCGGACGAAACGATTACTTCGAAGTTGTCGCCTGAAGAAATCGACGATTGCTTCGACTATAACTATCATTTGAAAAACGTTGACATGATTTTCGAACGGCTCGGACTTCAGTAATACGAGATCTGTGTCGATGACCGGCACGCGATTCACCAACGAATTTCGATCACCCACTTTTGAATGGAGGCTTTCTCATGCTGCTTTATGAAGGCAAAGCGAAGAAAATCTATGAAACCGATGATCCCGAGATTGTGAGAATTGCTTATAAAGATGAAGCGACCGCTTATAATGCGGTGAAAAAGGCGAATATCATCGGAAAAGGGAAGCTGAACAACACGATTACTTCTTTGTTGTTCGATCTGCTGCGGAAAGCGGGAATTGAGAGCCACTTTGTGGAGAAGATTTCCGAAACGGAACAGCTGGTGAAGCGCGTGACGATCATTCCGCTTGAAGTGGTCGTTCGCAACACCGTTGCCGGCAGTTTGTCGAAACGGCTCGGCATTGAAGAAGGAACGAAGCTCGAGCAGTCACTTGTCGAATTTTATTATAAAAATGACGACCTCGGCGATCCGCTCATCACCGAAGATCACGTGGCCGTACTGAAGGCTGCAACGCCGGAACAGGTCAGCGAGCTGAAGCAGAAAGCAAAGAAAGTCAACGAAGTGTTGACGGGACTGTTCGCGGAAATCGGCATTGAACTCGTAGACTTTAAACTTGAATTCGGTGTGACGCCGTCGGGAGAAATTTTATTAGCCGATGAAATCTCGCCTGACACTTGCCGTCTTTGGGACAAAGAAACAAGGGAGAAGCTCGATAAAGACGTGTTCCGCAGAGATCTCGGCGATTTAACGACTGCATATGGAGAAATTTTATCTCGCTTGGAGGCCGCTAACCATGTATAAGGTGAAAATTTACGTAACATTGAAAGAAAGTGTGCTTGATCCGCAAGGGAGCGCCGTGACCCATTCGCTTCACCGCCTCAATTTCAATGAAGTGAAGGACGTTCGCATCGGCAAATATATGGAAGTGACCCTCGAATCAGAAAAAGATCAAGTGGACGCGCGCATTCAAGAAATGTGTGAGAAATTGTTGTCCAATCCTGTGATTGAAGATTACAGCTACGAAGTTGAGGAGGTCGTCTCCCAATGAAATTCGCGGTGATCGTTTTTCCGGGATCCAACTGCGACATCGATATGAGGCACGCCATCAGCGACGAACTCGGGGAAGAAGTCGATTACGTTTGGCATGAACAAGCGAGTTTGGAAGGTTATGATGCAGTGCTGCTTCCAGGTGGATTCTCTTACGGGGATTACTTGCGTTCCGGCGCGATTGCAAAGTTTTCACCGGTCATGCAAGAAGTGAAGAAAGCGGCAGCCGAAGGCAAGCCGGTGCTCGGCGTATGCAACGGATTCCAAGTGCTGCTTGAAACGGGACTGCTCCCAGGCGCGATGCGCAGAAACCGAGATTTGAAGTTTATTTGCCGTCCGGTCCCGCTCCGAGTAGAGAACAATGAAACGATGTTCAGCTCGGAATACGAAAAAGGTGAAGTCATCACGATTCCCATCGCGCACGGCGAAGGCAGTTATTTTTGCGATGATCAGACCTTGCATGCATTGAAACAAAACAACCAAGTCGTCTTTCGTTATCACGGGAATAACCCGAACGGTTCGATCGACGACATCGC
>DASSOY010000067.1 GCA_035700025.1 Bacillales bacterium
CCTTTTTGTCTCACTTGTTTGTTCGTATCCATTGTTTCCATTTCCTTGCCGAGCCTGTCAACTTCTTTCGCATCCTTCGCCATCGAGCTGTTTGCCGGCTTGTCGGACTGTTCTTTTCGGGTCAAGGAATACACCTCCGTATCTTTTTTTTCCCTGCCCGCGTGCTAATAAACCTGAAACGCGTCCACCGGCCAATATTTCACGTCCACTTTGCCGACGATGTCGCTCATTTTGACGAAACCGAAATAACGGCTGTCGTAGCTGTGGCGGCGGTTGTCGCCCATTACGAACACGCAATCGTTCGGAACGGTTTTTCTCCCCGTCATCTCGCGCAATGTGAAGTTTTTTGTTAGGTTCCCGCTTGATACGGTCTCTAGTTTATCCTTGTAAGGTACCAGATACGGTTCTTTCTTCGGTTTTCCGTCAACATATAAGACGTCGTTTTTATAAGCAATCGTTTCTCCGGGCAGGCCGACGATGCGTTTAATAAAATCTTCTTCCTTGGAGAAATGGAAGACGATCAAATCAAACCGCTGCGGTTTTTCGAATTCATAATCGATCTTCCCGACGATAAGACGGTTTCCGTCATGAATTGTCGGCATCATCGACTCGCCGTGAACCACGTAGTTGGCAAAGAAAAAATATTGCACCAAAAAAACAATCGTCAACGCGAGGGTAACGGCTTTCATCCAATCTACAATAGCTCTTCGCTGCATTCCTTCATCTCCTGAACAGGGCTACCTTCAATGTACCACGACATTTTCGGGCCGACAAGATGAAGGATGAATCAGCCTTTGCCGGATCCGGGAAACCGATGGCTAACGATTCAGCAAACTGCCAACGTAACGAAGCAATTCGTTCGCCGAAGTCGTATTGTATCCATGTTCGTCGACCAGCCGTGCGATTACCTCGTTGATCCGCTTTAACTGCGTTTCGTCCGGCGTTTTCGTCGATGTCGTGATCTTCACGACATCTTTTAAATCCGCAAACAATTTCTTTTGGATCGCTTCCCGCAGCCGCTCGTGTGAATTGTAATCGAACTTCTTGCCTTTCCGCGCATACGCCGAAATGCGAATCAAGATTTCCTCACGGAACGCTTTCTTCGCGTTTTCGGAAATCCCGATTTGCTCTTCGATCGAACGCATCAATTTTTCATCGGGATTCATCTCTTCTCCGGTGAGCGGATCCCGCAGCTTGTTTTTGTTGCAATACGCTTCCACATTGTCGAGATAATTATCCATTAACGTCTTCGCAGACTCTTCGTACGAGTACACAAACGCTTTCTGCACTTCTTTCTTTGCGATTTCGTCATATTCTTTGCGAGCCACGGAAATGAAATTGATGTAGCGCTCTTTGTCTTCTTTGGAAATCGACGGATGCTGTCCGAGCCCGTCTTTCAGCGATCTTAACACATCGAGCGCATTGATCGACGGGGTTTCTTTGCGAATGATCGCCGAAGAAATCCGGTTGATGACATAACGCGGATCAATCCCTTCCATCCCTTCGTCGGAATGCTCGTTTTTCAGTTCAGTGAGATCAAGCGAATTAAACCCTTCGACGGTTTCCCCGTCATACAAACGCATCTTTTTGACAAGGTCCAATCCTTGTTTTTCCGACTCTTTCAACCGCGTCAAGATCGAAAACACAGCAGCCACTTTCAAGGCATGCGGTGCAATGTGGACGTGATTCATGTCGCTTTCGCGAATCATTTTTTCATAAATGCGTTCTTCTTCGCTCACTTTCAGATTATAGGGGATCGGCATGACGATGATCCGTGAATGCAACGCTTCATTCTTCTTGTTCGCAATAAAGGATCGATACTCAGCCTCGTTCGTATGAGCCACGATAAACTCGTCAGCAGAGATTAACGCGAAGCGGCCAGCTTTGAAATTTCCTTCCTGCGTCAAAGACAGCAAATGCCAGAGAAACTTTTCGTCGCATTTCAACATCTCTTGAAACTCCATCATGCCGCGGTTGGCCTTGTTCAGTTCTCCGTCAAAACGATATGCACGCGGATCGGATTCCGAGCCGTACTCGGCAATCGTTGAAAAATCGATGCTTCCCGTCAAGTCGGCGATGTCCTGAGACTTCGGATCGGAAGGACTGAACGTGCCGATGCCGACTCGTTTGTCTTCGGAAAACAAGATGCGCTCGACTTTGACATTTTCGATTTGGCCGCCGTATTCCTTTTCCAGCCGCATCGTGTTCAACGGGGACAGCGATCCTTCGATTTTGATGCCGTATTCTTTATGGAAATCGTCCCTAAGTTCTTGCGGAATCAAATGAAGCGGATCTTCGTGCATCGGACACCCCTTGATCGCAAATACAGCGCCTGCCGGCGTTCGCGAATAGGCTTCCAACCCTCTCTTGAGCCGATTGACGATAGTCGATTTGCCGCCGCTGACCGGACCCATCAGCAACAATATCCGCTTTTTCACGTCCAACCGTTTCGCCGCAGGGTGGAAATATTCTTCAACGAGCCGTTCGAGTGCTTCTTCGAGTCCGTAGATTTCCTGGTCGAAAAAGCGGTATCGTTTCGTTCCGTCATCCAACGTTTCAACGCCGGCGTCTTTTATCATATTATAGACGCGTGAGTGCGCCGACTGCGCGTATTCGGGATGTTCTTTCAACAACTCCAAATATTCAGCAAACGTTCCTTCCCAGGATAAGCGGTTTTCCTCTTCCCGGTAACGTCTGATCTGATCAAGAATATCCATGATTTCCCCCTCTTTGGATAATGTAATACATCGTATGCAGTCCGGCTTCGATGATGAACGCGCCCGAAAAGATCGTCCGAAAAAAAACGAAAAGGTTCACATCGCGGGGAAAATTCGCTATAATGTAGGCAGACTGGACGCCGAATACGGTTGGCGTCGGCGGGATACGATAACTTTTACATAGGTCATCTGAGGAGGGAATCCCATGCAGTTTCTCGGCATTTTATTGGTGACGCTCATGTTTTTGGCCGCCATCTTCACGGCCGGCTATGAAGATCGTCCGAACAAAAACCATTAAAACGAAAAAAACACGACCTCCGTGCTCGAGGCCGTGTTTTTTTATTGCAGATTCGGGAAGTTTTGCTGGCGCAGTGCTTCGTAAACGAGAATCGCCGCCGTGTTGGACAAGTTGAGCGAACGAACCGCATCCGTCATTGGAATCCGCAAACAGCGGTCGGCATGCTGCTCCTTAATCGAATCGGGCAAACCAGACGTCTCACGCCCGAAAACGAAGAAATGGTCTTCGTCCGGATTGCTGTAATCCATCTTCGTATGCGGAATTGTGCCGAATTTCGTCAAAAAATAAAATTCGCCTTCCGAGTATTGATGAAACAAATGATCAAGCGAATCATAATAGCGGATGTCGACGTACTTCCAGTAATCAAGTCCTGCCCGCTTCAGCATTTTGTCGTCAGTAGAGAATCCAAGCGGACGTATCAAATGCAGAACGGTGTTCGTCGCCGCGCAAGTTCGCGCAATATTCCCCGTGTTTGCGGGAATCTCAGGCTGGTACAGTACCACATGCAATCCCAAAATCATTCACCTCGGCTGATAAAATCGTCAGTGCCATTATAGCATGAGCCGAACGATCAATCAGTATCGACAATTCGAAAAAACTTGTACTGGATGTTTTCTGTCCATGCCAACGAATCTTCATAGGCCCAATAACGTTTGCGACAGTTGGACGTGTGGGCATTGACGAGCGGCATGCCTTTGGCATCTTGACCGGTAACGATCGTCGTATGGTCCCAGCGCCCGTCTCCTTCGAAATCGTAACAAATGACGTCTCCTGGGATGAGTTGATCGGCCGAAGCCATTTCTTTCGCACGCAACCCGACTGTTGAAGCAGGTAAGTACCAGCGAAGCGAATGCGCAACCGCCCAACTGTAACTCCAGGACTTGCCGGAATACCACCAACCCTCGGACGGATTCGAAAACCCTCTCATCGGCGCGCCGCCGGCATGCAAACATTGCGACACGTAATTCGTACAATCAACGTCGAAAGCTTTATATTGCGGATTATGACCGTTCCACCAACGATCGGCGTATCTTACCGCCTGCAACCGTTCGTAGTGAAACTTAAGTTTTCTACCGTGGCGTGTGGTTTCCTCATTTTCTTTCCATTCGAGCGGCTCACGTGAAATCTTTGCCGGTTCGTCCGAAACGAACGCTTTATTTCTGAAAAGAGCCATCCGAGTTTCGATAAGTTCCTCAATATAGAAAGTATTCGCTTGCTTAATCAAATGTTGCGTATGCAATCCGTAAGTCACTTTTCGTTCATCGTCATACAGCTGTTGTCCATAAATTTCACCATCGACAATCGTTTTCACGATTTGCGCCCCGCGGTCTTTCAATTGTTGCTTCTTCCTGCGAATCGCCTGCCGTTCTGCTTCGTACGAAAAAGCGTAGCGCCCCAAGCCTTCGCCAAACCAAAATTTCGCCGTGTCGCGAATATACTCGCGAAATGTGTCTAGCCAGTTCACATGCGTCCCTCCATCGCCTGTTTGTAGTCATCGTATGGCGGGAACGAAAGTTTCATCACATAAAAAAGAGAGCAGTTCCCCGCTCCCGGCTCAAGAAATTTTCGTATGCGCTTTTTCAATGTCCAATAAAAATTGTTTCTTTTCGAGTCCGCCGCCGTAGCCGACGAGCGAACCGTTGCTGCCGATCACCCGGTGGCAAGGCACTAAGATCGGCAATGGATTTTTGTTATTCGCATTCCCGACCGCTCTCACCGCTTTCGCCGCATTCATTGATTGGGCGATTTGTTTATACGTTCTCGTTTCTCCGAACGGAATTTCCCGCAGAGCTTCCCAAACTTTTTTTTGAAACGGCGTGCCGCACAATTGCAGCGGAAGATCAAAATGAATGCGGCTGCCGTGAAAATACTCATTCAACTGTCGAACAACCGGAGCGACCGTGTCGTCGTCCCGGCTCATTTCCTGGCGAAGCAAATGTTTTCTCGTCCATCCTTGCACATTGCCTTGTGTTTCATCGAAACTGCCGAATTCCAGCTTGCATACGCCTTTCGCCGTGCATACAATCGTCAACGGTCCGATCGGACTCTCCATTTCGCCGTATGCGATGTGCGGCTTATTCGACATGGTATCCCTTCTTTATCGTGACTTTTTTCAGGAACCGATCTGTGCACAAACGGCCCCCATTCTTATTCATTCATCATAACGAATTCATTCGAACGTGACGACCGTCAAATCGCTTGATTCTCCAGCATTTCCATACCTTTTTCAATCTCAGAGACTACCTGTTCATCTTTTTCTTCCGTTTGCGCCGATTTAAGCGCTTTTTCCGCGGCGTTTCCGCCAATTTTTCCCAGCGCCCACGCCGCCGTACCTCGAATGACTGGACGCGGATCATTTTTCAGCAAAGCAATCAAGTCGTCAACGGCCGTTTCGTCTTTGTAATGGGCCAACGCCAAGATCGCATTGCGCTGAATTGGTTTTTTGCCGCGCCACGAACCGGCAATCGCGCCAAACTTGTTTTTAAATTCGCGATTGGACATGGAAAGCAGCGGTTTCAACTTCGGACGCACCACTTCCGGATCTGGTTCCATTTCCGGATGAAGATGAAAATCGACACCTTTATTGTATGGACAAACGAGTTGGCACGTGTCCCAGCCGTACAACGTATTCCCAGTTTTTTCCCGCATCGCATCTGGCATAAAGCCTTTCGTCTGGGTAAGGAAGGCGAGACATTGATTCGCGTTCAATTGCCCGCCTTGAACGAGTGCGCCTGTCGGACACGCATCCACACATTTGTTGCAAGAACCGCACAGATCTTCCATCGGTTCGTCCGGCTCAAAGGCGAGATTCGTGATCATTTCCCCCAAATATACATATGAACCGAATTCGGGCGTAATGATCGCGCAATTTTTTCCACTCCAACCGATTCCCGCACGTTCAGCGACTGCCCGGTCGGACAACTCACCGGTATCTACCATCGAACGAAACTTAGCGGTCGGACGTCTTTTAAGGATAAACTCCTCGAGCAACCGCAATTTCTCCCGTAAAATCCGATGGTAGTCCAGCCCCCACGACGCCCGGCAAAACTGCCCTCGCGGTTCTTGTTTCGTCGATTTCGGCGCGTCTTTCATCTTTGAAGGATACGCGAGCGCAATCGCGATAATCGACTTAGCCCCCGGCAGCAAGCGCTCCGGCTCGGTTCTTTTTTCAATGTCCGCTTCTTCAAACCCGGATTGATACCCGAGTTCCTGCTGCCTCTTCAACCGTTCTTTTAACACCTCAAACGGCGCCGCCGTCGCGAAACCGATTTTATCGATACCGATCGACTTGCTGTATGCTATTACTTCTTCTTTCAATTTGTCACCGTTCACCGGGACTCACCCTATCCGTTTCCCTGCGATTTTACTTGCAACGTTCTCATCCGATTTAAAGCCGCCGCAATTTCGAAAATCCGCGGCCGCGCCAACTCTCCCGGATGCTGCTCCGCAAAAGGCGTAAACGACGCCAATCCGTGGCGCTCGATCTGCTCCTCGATTTCGTCGAGCAGCTGCTTGACACTTTTGCCGCCAAGACGGTTTCGCTTTTCGAGATCGTGCAAGATTTCTCCAATCGCCCGCGTTTGACTCGCATCCACAAGCTGCTCCACTTGTTCGAGCTCGATGTCTTTCGTGCCGTACTGAATGCGCTTCAATCCGCGCGCGGTTACTTTCTCTTTCTTTCCTTTCTTACTGTTTAAACTTACCGGGAGCGGAATCCGTTCGGTAATCCGGCCGAACCGCTCGCCGCCCTCCTGTCTCCGTTCCGACCGCCTGGACTGCGCCACGGCTCTTGCCTTTTCTGTCACGTCAAACGGCCGGTATTGGTCCATCATCACAACCGTATCGGCAACGTCGAAATAATCGCCGGATCCCCCCATGACGAGGATCGTCGATACTTCATAGTCCTCGTGAAGCTGTTTTACCTTGTCGATAAACGGCGTGATCGGCTCCTTGTCCTTTGCGACAAGCGCCTGCATCCGGCTGTCGCGAATCATGAAATTCGTCGCACTCGTGTCTTCGTCAATCAACAAAGCGGATGCACCCGCTTCGAGCGCTTCAACGATGTTTGCAGCCTGGGACGTACTTCCGCTTGCGTTTTCCGTCGTGAATCGTTCGGTATCTTTGCCAAACGGCAAATTTTTAATGAAAGGCGAAATATCGACTTGCGTCACCTTTCTCCCGTCTTCCGCACGAATTTTGCAAGCAGCTGCGTCGGTAAGCACGAATTCGCGTCCGTCTCCTTCGATATGATCATATACGCCGCGCTCGATCGCTTCCAGCAGCGTACTTTTTCCGTGGTACCCGCCGCCGACGATCAAGGTAATTCCCCGCTTGACAGCCATCCCGCTTACAGGCGCACTTCGATGCGGTACCGGGATTTCTACCCGCAGCGACTCAGGAGTTTCGAAAGGAACCGCTTCCTGGTTCGGCAATGGACGGTCGCTAATACCGCTTTCTCTCGGCAAAATCGCGCCGTCACCGACAAATGCGACAAGATCATGCTGTTTCATGTAGCGGCGAACCGCCAACTGCTGATCACGCAGTTTAACGGCAGCTTGAATCATCTGACGGTTCAAGGAAAACACCGATAAGCGTAAGATTTCCGGAATTTGCTGGAAAAATAATTTTTCCGCTTGACGGCCAAGCACCTTCCGTCCGCGCGCCGGCAATCCAACGGATAGACAAACCGTCACTTTTCCGTTCTCAACCAACACCGCTGTTCGTTTCAATACCTCTTGTCCCGGACGATCGATGGCGATCAATCCACTCTTTCCAGTCCCTCCGGCATGTTTGCCTGAACGGTCAATCGCTTTTGCCACCATTCGTGCAATATGATCTTCCAACGTTTCTTTTCGCTCCGGCGTCTCAAGCCATTGGCGTCCGATGATCGTCTCATGCTCCGGAATGAGGCAGCGAATTTTCGAAGGACTCGCAAACGGATCCCCCTGCACGTAGTCGACCACAAGGTGGAAACGTTCAAACCGGTAACGGCCGCGGATATCCTTGTATGCTTTATAACCTTTTCCGTCGATTCTTGATAACAGCTGTTTCAAGTTTTTCATCGATAGCCTCCTCGACATTTCGTTCCTTATGGTATCATGAACAGTAAATCTATGTAAAAACAGGAGGGATCGAAATGCTTGCCGTGCAAATCTCGGATGAAATCCATGCAAACGTACCCGATTTCCAGATCGGGATACTCGCCTATTATGATATAGTCGTTGCGGAGTTTCCGCAAATGTTGAGCGGCCGTTACAACTACTTGCAGGAAGAACGCTCCATCTCAGTACAGGAGAAAGGCGTCGCCGCGTTCGAAGGAATTGCCGAATGGCGAAACATCTTTAAAAAACTCGGGATGGACCCTTCCCGGTATCGCCCTTCTTCGGAAGCCCTGTATCGCAGGTTAAAAAAAGGAGACAAGCTGCCGGACATCCATTCGGCAGCGGACTTGAACAACTACTGGTCCATCAAGTATGAAATTCCGCTCGGCATCTATGACCTGGACAACATTGACGGCCCAGTGGAAATACGGATCGGCACGAAACAGGACGCGTTCGAAGGGCTGAACGGACGGCCGATGAACATGGAAGGCAAGCTGTTGTCCGCCGATACAAGAGGTGCGTTCGGAAGTCCGATCGTCGATTCAAAGCGAACCATGACGACGAAAAATACCCGCAATGCCCTGCAGCTTGTTTATTTTCGCCCTTCAACGCAGAAAGAAGATGCAGAAACAATGCTAGCGGAAATGTGTGACGGTTTCATCCATATCCACGGCGGCAGCGGGGAGACAAAGCTGATCGCAAACTAAAAATTCTGTACCCTCAAAACAGGCTCTGGTGTCCGAAAATAAACAGAGAGTGGAGAAACTTTACGTTCCCCACTCTCACAAGGCTCCGGTCAAGAATTACTGGATTCCTGTTTCATCGCTTCGTCGATCATTTTTTTTACTTGCGCTTCAATGGCTTTATTGTTCTCCTTAATCGCTATTTTGAAAGCCTTGCGCAAATTCGCCATCGAAACCCCGTTGCCTTCGGTAATCACGTGGCGGTCAACAATTCTTTCCAATTCTACATCTTTGATGCCGAAGTCTCCCATGAGACACCGCTCCTTTCCAAATAAATGGTCCAAATTAAGAATACCATAACCCGTTCACTTGTTCATAAGGACATGGTTTGCCGTGCGCAAAAACAAGCGATTTACGTTAGATGATAAAAAACTCCCGGGTAAAAATCAGTACAACCCATCATGGCATCTTTAAAAGAGGGAAAGGATTCGGGGACGGAAACCACATCGAAAAAGACATGGTCGAGGAGCAGCATCCTTGTCGGCATCATTGTCCTTATTCTCAGCTGGCTTGGCCGGACCCACCGCAACCTCCCAGCGAAACATGATAAAAAAAAATCGATGTCTGCAACAAGGATCGATCTTAGGTGGATACCGGTGGTCGGGGTCGAACCGACACTCCACAAGGGAACACGATTTTGAGTCGTGCAACGGGCAATTTCAAAAAGGGAACGAATCCCTTCCCCTTGATATATTGACAATATAAAGCGGACAAGGCGTCACACTATTAGTTTTGCTTCGTATGATTCCAAATCCGCAACGTGAAAACGTTGAACGTTTATCGTACGAATAGGTCATAATACAATAATAAAGGATTGTCCCTGATATATTAACGCATAGAACGAAATTAGATAAATATTCACCCGACAAAGAAAAAATAATTCGCTTATATTGCGATTCTCCAATACGAAAATAAAATAAAAACCCCGACAATTAGTCGGAAAGAAACTTTTCTAATGTTCATATCGCTTGTAATCTTTGATTGCCGCTTCTTGATATGCTTCGTTAAATAAAGGCGGAATTTCCGATTTTTTCGGTTCATTAGTATTTGTTAGGATCTCAATTAATTTTTGAATATCTTCCTTTGTTGCGGGTGCTTTGTTTGGTTTCAAAGTAAACGACATTTGTCCGCTTGGTTCAAGAATAGCAAGTTCAACGTCTTCAATGTTCCCAACTTTACTTTGACGAAGCCGCATTTCCAAATTGTCGGTTGTCAATCTTGCCTTTTTAAGTTCCGTCATCATTATTTGTCCGTCCTTTATAACTACCGAAGGAAGACCGAAAAGATATTTCCTTGTATTCGGAAACCAAATTTGAATCTGTGCTAACAAATATAAACCAATTGCAAGCAGCGATCCACTATAAACGGCGTTCCATTCTCTTTTGATTCCAAGCGGTTGAATTAATACCGTACCAAGCGAAATCATGAAAACAACTTCGGGAATTGTCATTTGCGTAACAGAACGTTTCCCCGTGAATTTTAATAGAACAACGCCCGCTGTTAAAATTAAAAAGGCTTTAAGTGGAAAAGGCAACAGTGGAAGTTGTGCCAAGAAGTCTTTGATCATTCGAATCATTCCTTTCCAAGATTCACTTCATATTATTTGCAATTTGCAACTAAAAATCCGTAAAAAAAGACGACGAATGGTTTCACCAGATTGGTGTAACCCCAGATAAAAAGAAATCAAAATACTTTTTTTATAAAAGAAATCCCGTCGAGGGGTTAGATTTGTTATTACGTCCAAGATAATTTTTCAACGGGTGATTGCAAACCTCTTCGAGTCGTTGCATGTATCCCTCTGATTATCAATTAGATTCTTACATTCACGAACAAAAAGGTCGTAAAGATATTAGAACGATTCAAGGTCGCTTGAAGATTGTTGGATGGTTTGCGTGGAAATTTTGTTTGTACGTCGCCCATATTCGAACAATGGACGCCTTGCACTTCGCTTTTGTAGTTCGCACGTCAAAAATAGCCGTGAAAACACGAAAAAAGCGGCTTCCCTATCGGGAAAACCGCTTTATATCGTCGCTTGTTGATACCGGTGGTCGGGGTCGAACCGACACTCCACAAGGGAACACGATTTTGAGTCGTGCGCGTCTGCCAATTCCGCCACACCGGCACGTTAGGAAGATGTTCGATTGGAGGCGGCACCCGGATTCGAACCGGGGCATAAGGGTTTTGCAGACCCCTGCCTTACCACTTGGCTATGCCGCCGAGTATCTGATGGAGCGGAAGACGGGATTCGAACCCGCGACCCCCACCTTGGCAAGGTGGTGTTCTACCACTGAACTACTTCCGCAACTGGCTGGCCCAGCAGGATTCGAACCTACGCATCACGGGACCAAAACCCGTTGCCTTACCGCTTGGCTATGGGCCAATAAGTGGGGCGGTTGATGGGAATCGAACCCACGAGTGCCGGAGCCACAATCCGGTGCGTTAACCACTTCGCCACAACCGCCGCAAGTCATCAAATGAAGGTAAATGGCAGGGGTAGCAGGAATCGAACCCGCAACGGAGGTTTTGGAGACCTCTGTTATACCATTTAACTATACCCCTACGTTCCAGAAGTGAGAGGTTGGATGTTAGAATTTACATTCTCAATATTCTAACCTCTAACGTCTAACTTCTAAAATGATGGAGGGGGACGGATTCGAACCGCCGAACCCTGAGGGAGCGGATTTACAGTCCGCCGCGTTTAGCCACTTCGCTACCCCTCCATAGAGGATATAATAAAAAAGTCACCACAATATAATAGCATGATACCGTAAAACATTCAAGAGGGAATCGACAACAAGATCAGCGTATTCAAACTCCTGTAATGCGTGAACCTTTCATGCTACAAGCAAAATTACATGGTGAGCATGGTGCCGGCCAGAGGACTTGAACCCCCAACCTACTGATTACAAGTCAGTTGCTCTACCAATTGAGCTAGACCGGCACTTCAAAAAAAAGATGGTGGCTCGAGACGGAATCGAACCGCCGACACGAGGATTTTCAGTCCTCTGCTCTACCGACTGAGCTATCGAGCCAAATTGTAAGCGGGAAATGGACGCTCAGTCGTCTTCACGACTCGTGTCCCTTCCTCTACAAGTTTTACAAGTAGTCAATCGTCGGTACAATTCGACGCCTGTTCGTGATGCCTCTGCTCATTGCTCTACCGACTGAGCTATCGAGCCAAATTTAACAAATGGCGGACCCGACCGGATTTGAACCGGCGATCTCCTGCGTGACAGGCAGGCATGTTAACCACTACACCACGGGTCCAGTTTAGATGTGAGAGGTGAGAAGTGCGAGGTGAGAGGCACGTTTCGCTCCGATGCTAAACTG
>DASSOY010000068.1 GCA_035700025.1 Bacillales bacterium
CGATCACATCTAACCCGTGCAGCCCTCTTGCTTTCAACCAACTGAAATAGTCGTTCCAGGTATGCTCGCTTTCACTGTCACCGACTTTCAGCCCAAGAATCTCGCGGTATCCTTGGTCGTTGACACCATAGCCCACGAGGAAATAGAGTCCATATAATTGTGTAAAAAAACAAGAGGGGTCGGTCTGAATGTCAATCACGGTGAATCGAAAGAAGGGTGGACACAGTTTTTTGATAAGTTAAAGTCCAGAGGGCATCAATCTCCAAAAATGATCATTTCGCCGACCGCAAGAAAGCCGAAGCGCTCATGGAAGAATGGACGACATTACAAATGTAATAAGGGAGTCAAATGTTCGTTAGATTTAGAAAGAAGGTGCCGCTTTTAGGACACCTTCTTTTTGTTGCGACAGCACTCAGCCTCAACATACGGGTGAATCTCAACTTTTTTGATTTTATAATGAAATCCAACTTTATCGAGACTGAATGTCACTTTGCCGTTCATTGTTTTCGTCACGTCCGCTTGAGCAAATTCAAAAAGGTCAGTCGGTCAGTGCGCTTTCCGAAAAACAAGCAAACGAAATTCGTAATTTCTATGAAATCCCAAAGTCCAACTATGATCAAGAACCCGATGTTTATTGGCAATCGAGAAAAAGTGATCATTCATATGAGGTTACCGTTCACTATGAAGTTTTGTTTTATTCGAAAGACAAACTTTGGGTCAGCTGCATGAATCCTGTAAATGATAAAACCGGAACAAATGCAGAAAAATATGCCATAAATCACACCTTTTTTCAGGTGAATCTTCTCCAATCATTCAGATCTATCTCTACCCGCTAACAGCAAGTGGAGCGCTTGTGGATTCCTGGAAACGGCTTCCTTGTTTGAAAATCAGGAAATAAATGGTACAATTTAGTATACCTTAGTTGAAGGGACTTGAAACTATGTATTTATGGCTGATCCCTGTCATCTTGTTGGGCGGTTTGATCTGCACCGCCTTAATCATTGATCTCGTCTCGAAGCGGAAGGGGTATCATGTAGATTTTGAAAAGGGCGCGAATGATGCTTCTGATCCGGATAAAGTATATGCGGAAATTAATGCGCGGCAAATGACAAATGACATTGATTTAAGCTGACGGTATCGACCGTCAGCTTTATTTTTCGAAGTCACTAACAGTCATTTCCATAATTAAACTATACACACTATTCACAGGTTTATCAACAGATTTGACCGCTTTTTTAGCGGTTTTTGTCGAATTGTCCCCATTTTCCACAGAAATTTCGTCATTTATCCACATTTTTTGTTAACAAAGTGTAAATCCGTCATAGCAAGGTTCAACCCGTTTTTCCACATTATCCAAAGCGATGTGGATAACATTTCTCCACATGCACAAAAATAGACTTTTCCCTTTTCAGGAAAAGTCTAAACCTATTATTACGATTTATTTGAATTCCAGCCCCGGTTTGGCATTCAGCCGAAGATCGGCACGAACGCCTTTTTCAAATGCGACAGTTCCAGCCGCCGCGATCATCGCCGCATTGTCCGTGCACAATCGAATCGGTGGAATCACCAGTTCAGCAGGTTGTGCGTGAAACGCCTCTTCCAACCGAGTCCGTAAACCTTTGTTGGCGGCCACGCCGCCGGCAACGAGAACTTGCCGCACATTGAAAGCCTGCGCTGCACGCAACGTTTTCACCGCCAAAACCTCGATGACACTCTCCTGAAAACCGGCGGCGACATCTTCAACCGCCAGCGTCTCTCCGCGCTGCTTGGCATTATGCAGTTTGTTGATGACGGCCGATTTCAAGCCGCTGAAACTGAAATCATAGGAATCCGGTTCCAGCCATGCGCGCGGAAATTCCAACGGTTGCCGACTTTCCCCGGCCAAACGGTCGATATGCGGACCTCCCGGATAGGGAAGGCCGAGTGTGCGCGCGACTTTGTCGTAAGCTTCACCTGCCGCATCGTCACGTGTTTCCCCAAGCCGTTCAAATGCCCAATGTTCCCGCATCAAAATCAGTTCCGTATGGCCGCCGGAAACGACAAGCGCCAACAACGGAAAACGAAATTCAGTCACCAAACGGTTGGCGTATATATGGCCGGCGATATGGTGGACCGGCACGAGCGGCAGTTGGTGAGCATACGCGAGCGCCTTCGCTGCATTCACCCCGATCAAGAGGGCGCCGACAAGGCCCGGACCTTGGGTAACCGCAATCGCATCGAGATCGGAAAATCCGACCTCGGCTTCTTTCATCGCGTCCTCGATGATCCACGTGATCTGCTCGACATGATGGCGGGAAGCCACTTCAGGGACGACACCGCCGAACCTCTTATGGCTTTCCACCTGCGAAGCCACGACATTTGATAAAATTTCCCGCCCGTTCCGAACGACGGCCGCGGCGGTTTCGTCGCAGCTCGTTTCGATGCCGAGCACTTTGATGTCCTTCATAATTTCACCCACATGACTAAAGCATCCTCGTAATTGTCCGTGTAATAGTTTTTCCGAATCCCGCCCGGCTGAAAGCCGAGTTTTCGGTACAAGCGCTGCGCCGATTCATTGGAGACGCGCACTTCCAGCGACATTTTACGCGCCCCTTTCATCCTTGCATAGTGCATCGCCGTTCGCAGCAATGATTCTCCGATTTGCTTGCCCCGGTATTCCGGGAGAATGGCAATGTTGGTGACATGCGATTCGTCAACAATCACCCAAACCCCGCAATAGCCGATCACGCAATCGGCATCCTGCGCCAGAATATAGGTTGCAAAACGATTATTTGTTAATTCATTATAAAAAGCCGAATCGCTCCACGGCATCGTAAACGATGCCTTCTCTACTTTCATGACCGCGTCAATGTCGTCCACGTTCATATAGCGGAATTGAACATTGTCTTGCTTATCCATGTTTCTTTTGCTCCTGCGCTGCCAGCCATTTCGACTCCGCCTCGGCCAACTGCCGGTATTCCGGTACGAACCGGTGTGCCGATTCTTCAGCCGCCCGTTGTTCCCCAAGTATGGCGAGTTCACCTGGGCGCGGCGCTTGCTCTCCGGACCGAGCGAAGACGGCGAGCGAACCGAGGCGGTCCGCGATCTCTTCGGCGTGTTTCGCCAGATCGTGTCCGACGAACAACACGGGTTCACGCTCCGATTCCAGCAAGTCCAACCAATCGGACAACAGCGTGATCCGATCCAATTTTACATTACCGAACCGACCGTTTTCGTTTGCATACAAGCCGGTATACACTTGCCCCCGCCGCGCATCAAACAAGGGCGACACATACCCGCCAAACCGTTGCCCGTTTTGAGCGAGCACCTCAAGGCTCGACACGCCGACAAGCGGAATCCCGAGTGCCCATGCGAACGTTTTCGCGACAGTTACGCCGATCCGCACGCCCGTATAAGAACCCGGACCTTCAGCAACAGCGATACGCTCGAGCTGCGCAGGCATCACCCCGGTTTCTTTTAAAACCGTATCCACGGCCGGCATCAACCGGACCGAATGATTTTTTTTCAAATGGGTGACGATCTCGCCCAAGACGACACCATTGTCCGCCAGCGCAACACCCATCGTCTGATTCGATGTGTCAATCGCCAAAGTTTTCATCGTTCAACTCCTTGCACAAAGCATCGTACCGGGGTCCGGCAGGGATCATCGCGATGCGTCTTTCGTCTTCGCCTGAAGCATGTTCGATCGAGACTTCGAGCCGCTCTTCGGGAAGCCAGTCCGCAATCCGTTCCGCCCATTCGACGACCGTTACCCCGTCCCCGTCAAAATATTCTTCGAATCCGAGATCTTCATCCCCGTCTTCCAAGCGATAAACGTCCATATGATAAAGCGGCAACCGCCCCTCATATTCTTTAATGATCGTAAAAGTTGGGCTGTTCACGGTACGATTGATCCCGAGACCGGCAGCGAGCCCTTTCGTAAACGTCGTTTTCCCTGCGCCAAGATCCCCGCTCAACGTAATCAAGTCTCCAGGTTTGAGCCGTTTCGCCAACCTTTCGCCCAGCCGGAAGGTTTCGTTCTCTGAATGCGTGTTCGTTTCATAACCGTGCAAACGGATCACCTGTTTTCAAAATGATTGTAGCCTTTTTCTTCAAGCATACGCGTCTCGCCATCCCGAACTAACCAAACATTCGCCGGACCTTCATCGACCGTTCCGATGATCGTCAGCGCAATATCTTGCTGCAGCTTTTCGATCGTCTCCGGAGCCGCCGTACCGAGCAGTTGAAAGTCTTCCCCGCCATGCAGAATCCATCGTTCTTGTTGGGGGACTGCAAAATTCCTGAGCATTTGCGGCCGCGGGATTCGCTCATAATCAAGCGTGATTCTCACCCCGCTGGCAGCGGCAATTTCAGCCGCTTCGCTTGCGATGCCGTCGCTGATGTCGTTCAACGCCGCGCGGAACCCGGACGCCGCGATTACCATCCCTTCAGTGATGCACGGTTCCGGTCGTTGATGTGCGGCAATCAAAGGTTCCCAGGAAGCCGCATCATCATATTCCCGTCCATGTTCAAGCAACAGCTCGAGTCCCGCAGCACTCCCGCCAAGCGGACCGGTGACAAAAACCTTATCCCCAGGCCGAGCTTCACTTCTTAACAAGTGCCGGTCTTTTGGGACACGGCCGATCGCCGTAACCGTGATAACGAACCCGCCCTTGGAAGTCACGGTGTCGCCGCCAATGAGATCGACGCCATAGCGGTCCGCCAACGACTGAAAGCCTCGATACACTTCTTCAAGCTCGTCCCGCCAATGATCAGGAACGGCGACGGATGCCAACGCATACATTGGCACAGCTCCCATGGCCGCAAGATCGCTTAAGTTGACCGCCAACGCCTTATAGCCCACATCGTAAGCAGTCATCGTCGTCCTTGTAAAATGAACGTCTTCCACCATTGTGTCCATCGTAACCACTTCTTCAAACGCGCTGTCGCCTGCGTACAAAGCAGCGTCGTCACCGATCCCGACAACGAGCGATGGCTGACTCGTCTGAACCGGCGTGATCTTCCGAATCCAAGCGAATTCATCATCCATATAAACCATCATCCCAACCTAAAAAATCCTTAGGATATCATCCTAAGGCTCTACCTCTATTATAGCGGATTGTCCGAAAAAATTCTTGCAATGGCGGACCCGACCGGATTTGAACCGGCGATCTCCTGCGTGACAGGCAGGCATGTTAACCACTACACCACGGGTCCAGTTTAGATGTGAGAGGTGAGAAGTGCGAGGTGAGAGGCACGTTTCGCTCCGATGCTAAACTG